>JBGPZS010000293.1:0-5421 GCA_041493865.1 Terriglobia bacterium | reverse complement strand
CCTGGGCTCATTCATGGGCACCATGGGCGACTTCCACGAGGTGATGAAGCATATTTTCGCCGGCAAGATCAAACCGGTGGTCGACAAGAGTTTTCCTCTGCGCGAAGCCGCGGCCGCGCATGAGCGTCTGGAAAAGAGCGAGCAGTTTGGCAAGATAATACTCAATCCGTAAAATCAGCCGCAGATGAGCGCAGATTGACGCAGATGAGCCAATTCAGCCGCGAACCAACGCGAACGGACGCGAATGCTGCAACGGCCGGTACAGCTTTCGCCAGCCAACCGCATAGCCGCTTCACGTCCGGGCCGGCGCTGGTGCTCTATATCGCCGCGGCCAAGCTGTTGTTGCATCTTTTTACCGTTGCTCGTTACGGCATCTTTCGCGACGAGATGTATTACTGGGCGTGCTCGCGGCATATGGCATGGGGTTATGTCGACCATCCGCCGTTCACCGTGTTTGTGGCCTGGCTGGCGCGCCATGTTCTTGGTGATTCGCCATTGGGCGTGCGCTTGCTGCCGGCCCTTGCCGGAGCGGCGCTGGTGTGGCTTACCGGCAAGCTGGCGCGGGAGATGGGCGGCGGCCGCTTTGCTCAGGCCATGGCGGCACTGGCGGTGCTCGTGGTTCCCACCTATCTGATCGCGCACCACTGGTTGACGGACAACGCATGGGAACCGCTTATCTGGATGGGCTGCGTCTGGCTTGTGGTCCGAGCGATCAATACAGGCGACGAGCGCTGCTGGCTGTGGTTCGGCATGCTGGCTGGGGTTGGCTTTGAGAACAAATACTCCATCGCCTTTCTGCTGCTTGGGCTGCTGGCCGGTGTGGTGCTCACACCACATCGCCATTTCCTGAAGAGCCGTTATCTCTGGCTGGGCATACTGGCCTGCGCCGTGATTTCGCTCCCGAATTTGCTGTGGCAGGTGCGCAACCAATTCCCGTTCCTGGAGTTGATTCACAACATCCGCATGAGCAACCGCGATGTGGTGCGCGGCCCGGCGGCTTTCATCGCCGACCAGGCCATGATCATGAACCCGATACTTTTTCCGCTGTGGGCCGGGGGCGTGATCTGGCTCCTCTTTGGTCGCAACGAACAGGCCCGTGACGAACGGCGCTATCGTCTGCTGGCGTGGACCTATCTCGTGGTGCTGGGCACATTCATCGCGCTCAAGGCCAAGAACTATTATGTTGTGCCGATCTACCCCATGTTGTTTGCCGCCGGCGCGATTGGATTGGAACGCATCACACAAGGCCGCCGCATCGGGACCTGGAGCAGAAGCATTTACGCCGTGCTGGTGATTGCGGTGGGCGCGCTGCTCCTGCCGCTCTCCGTGCCGGTACTCTCGACGGAGAGCTTTATCCGCTATGAAAGCGCGCTGGGCTTTAAGCCGCCGGAATTTGAGCACCAGCAAAATGGCCCTCTCCCGCAATGGTTCGCCGACGAATTCGGCTGGCAGGAGATGGTGGAGAAGGTTGCACAGGTCTATAACGGCCTTCCGCCGGAGGAGCGCGCCCGCACGGCCATCTTTTCCAACGGCTGGGGCGAGGCGGCGGCGGTTGATTTTTACGGTCCGCGGTACGGGCTCCCCCTGGCCATCAGCAAACACAACAGCTACTGGATATGGGGCCCGGGCAAGTATGACGGAAGCACGATGATCATTCTCAGCAGTGACGGCCGCCACGACCGCGAATATTTTGAGAGCGTGGAAGCCGTGGGGCACGTGGGGCATCCCTACGCCCGCCGCGATGAATACTTCAACATTCTTCTTTGCCGCGGGATGAAGTACAACTTGCAGGATGTGTGGCCCAGGCTGAAGAAGTTCGATTAGCGATTAAAGCTCGACGATCTCCACCGGATCGCCCACGCGAATTTTTCCCGGTGTGATTACCGAGCTGTCGAGCGCCGTTTTTCCATCCAGTTCATTCAGGATGCGTTGCAGCACGGAGGGATCTTGTTCCTGAGTATCAGGATGAAATGTCGTCATCACGCAGCGGCCGCGCAACTTCTCCATATGAATGCGCGCGTCGCCAATGGCGATCACGCGGCCCGGCCATTTGCGTTCTTCGAGTTCGGGAACGCCGGCGATAAGAATATTGGGCCGCAGGCGGCGATGGTCGATGTTGAGGTAGTGCGCTGCGCCGTCGGTGGCAACCAGCAGCGGCAGCACGTCAAAGGCTTGCGGAGCGGGGACGCGCTCAAGGGTGACCGGCTCGCCCGCGGCTTCACCCACCAGCTGCAGCGCTTCCGCAGAGTCCCAGCGATGGCCGTTGATCGTCGGGACGCCGTCAGCGCCGATGCTGCCTTGAAGGCCCAGCAGCTTCGGCCGCACGCGCGAGGTCAGAAATCTTCCGTTGATCGTCCGTACCACCACAACCTGACGGTCGCCGGGTATGCCTACTTTGGTGATCTGCGTTTCATTGAGGCGCTCGCCTTTCAGGCTCTTGACCGGATACCGCCAGATTTCGGATACATGCATGGAAAGTATGTTGATGATGGGGCACGCGGCAGGGATTCAACCGGTTTGCGATCCAGAGAGAAGATTCGGGCGAGAGGCGCCAATTGCCATTGGCTAATTGCTTTTCCTGCTAACGAGCACGGCAACGGGAAAGCTGTAATAAATCTTCTCGTTTTCCCGTCGCGTATTCATGTCCAGCGCGTCGTCAATCAGCGAGTCGGCAAAGATCTTGCGCAGGCGATCGGCATCGCCTTCGTTGGGAAAAGAGCGTGCCAGCAACTCTTCCAACTCGCCCTCCATGCGATAGCTGTTGACCTGCGGAGTGGCAAGTCCGGCTTGTTCGAACAGCCCGCGCAGTTCATTCACGGGCAGCGCGCGCACATGCGAGGGATCACGCAGTTTTTCGGCTGCGTTCAGAGCAGCAGCTTTCGCAGGCACAGGCGACATGTCTGCCACCACGATCCTGCCGCCCGGCTTGCACGCGCGCTTCATTTCCCTGAGCGCCAGGAGCGGGTCCTGCAGATGATGAAATGCAAAACGAGAGCTGACAATGGAAAACTGTGCCTGCGGAAAGGGAAGGGAATAGACATTGCCAGGCTGCCAGCTTACGTTGGCGAGTCGTTGCTCCTGCTGGACCTTGCGCGCCTGTTCCAGCATGGCCGGCGTCATGTCGACCCCGGTTGCGTGCTTCGCCACACGCGCAAAGGCACAGGCCAGCAGGCCGGGGCCGCAGGCCACGTCCAGCACCGTGTCCTCAGGGCCGGTTTCAGCCCATTGCACAATGCGGTTCAGCGCTTCCTCATTACGGATGGCGGCCGCGCTAGCGAACGGGGCAGCCTGCCGGGTGAACTGGTCAAGGATGCGGGATTGGTGGGAATCAGAAGACATAAAGGATACAAATTTTCTGTGTGCTCTTTCCGACATCTGGATTCGAGTTTTTATCTTTCATCGGAGAGCAAGCGGTCAAGCCAGGAAGCCATAGCATCGCGGGCAAAGGCCATTGCCTGCTGCTCGCAATCGCGACACCCTCCTTATATAGCACCGATTCAACCGGCCCATCCTAGAATAGGCATGCTGGGCGCTCCTTTCAGCGCTCCTTTCGACCTGCATTATGATTGGCTGCACTGAGAAGTGCAAGTTGTTGGGCCTGGAATTTGCGTCCTTCCCATCCGCCCGGCATCGAATTAAAATAGAGACATCATGAGCGATCATCTAGTTAATTCCGATGTTGAGCGCGAACTGCTGACCAAGCGCTATGAGAACACGGCCGGCAATCCCGACGATGCCCAGCATCTGCGCCAAGTCCTGTTCGGCAATGAGCAGCCGCAGGGCGTGGTGCTCACGTCGCTCGATAACGTGGTCAACTGGATGCGCAAAAGCTCCATCTGGCCCATGACGTTCGGTCTGGCTTGCTGCGCCATTGAGATGATGGCCATGGGCGCATCCCGCTTCGACATCGCGCGCTTCGGCGCCGAGGTGTTTCGCCCTTCGCCGCGCCAGTCTGACCTGATGATTATTGCCGGGCGCGTCTCGCAGAAGATGGCCCCGGTAATCCGCCAGCTCTGGGAGCAGATGCCCGAGCCGAAGTGGGTGATCTCGATGGGCGCCTGCGCCACTTCCGGCGGCGTGTTCAATAATTACGCGCTGGTCCAGGGCGTGAACCAGGTCATCCCCGTGGATGTCTACGTGCCCGGCTGCCCGCCGCGGCCGGAGCAGTTGATCTATGCCATCACGCTGCTGCAGGAAAAGATCCAGAAAGAGCGGGGATCGTTCAAACGGGCGCTGAACCTGGCGTAAAAAACTCTTAACCACAGAGAGTACGGAGAAGTTTCCCTGCGGTGGCTGTCAGTCTGTGTTCCGTCATGAGCCTCCGTGGTAAAACTTCGAATGGCTAGTGATCTGATTTGGTGACTTTGGCGTCGTAACGGTCCTAAGGTATAAAAATTCTCAATCTCTTCTGCTTTGCGCGATAATGGGCCGAGTAGAAGGAAGTGATCATGCATAGGCGCGGATTTATTATTGCTCTTCTAACTCTCTTAACTCTGCCAATCTGTCTTGCGGCACAAAGCAGCTCAAGCGAAAACATCTTTACTATCTCGGTGGCAGAGCCAACCTCGCCCCAAGACGTTCAGCTGCGCTACTTCCTGAATGGCGACCCTGCGGTCCAGCAGTCTTCCAGCATTGCCAAGCCGGATGACGGGCGGATTCTGGTGAAGACCGGGGTTGACGGCAGGCCCGCCAGAAGTTTCCGGGCAATCATCTATTCGCCGGGCTGCCAGTTTGCGACGATCAAAGCCGATGATCTCACTGCCAGCACCCGGCAGGCAGAATTCCAATGCCAGAAGCTCTCGACTACGCCTTTGCACGGCAGGGCCGATATCGCAAAATTCGCGGGCAGGACTGTACAGGTGGAAGCGCTCTACGTGTGCGGCTGGGCGGGACAATTCTTCGGCGTGCCCGGTATTGCTATTTCGCCCTTTTCCGTGGCTAAAGCAAAAGTGGATAACGAAGGAACTTTTGCCATCGACTTGCCTGATTTCAGCAGTGACCCGCTGTGGGCAGGTTTCTCTCACAATGCCACACTGATGTTTTTACTGGTTGATACACAGACCGGAGAGCGCCTGGCCCGCTTGTCCGCTCCGCGTGATCTTTCCCGCAGAGGCTCTCTGAAGGTCGCGCCCAGTTATCCCGCGGAGATTCAATTTGCGGTCCGATAGCAGGGCGGTGAAGGCGTCCAAGTCATCCACTGGGCGAGGAGAATCGGCTAAGGAAGCGCAGTGTACAAAGCTTGCGGGCCCCATCCGTCGTGTTCCTGAAATCCGGAAAGCACCTCCTCACTGTGACCGCTGGTCCATTCTATTTTTTTCACTTCGTTAGGTTAGATCGCTCAGCAATTCTCATTCTAAAGAACGACCGTGCATTCCTCGCAGCACGATAAAGCGCAGTACTAAGTGTCCGCGCAGAATTCCT
>JBGPZS010000144.1:0-8584 GCA_041493865.1 Terriglobia bacterium | reverse complement strand
CCGTTTATCGCGCGCTCAAACAGGCAAAGCCACAGCGTGGACAGCGGCTGGCTGTCTTCGGCGTTGGGGGGCTGGGGCATCTGGCGATCCAGATTGCCGTACACCTGGGCCTTGAAGTCGCGGCCATCGACGTGGCCGACGATAAGCTTGCGCTGGCCCAGTCGCTGGGTGCAGCGCACACGTTAAACGCGACCACAACCAACGTAGTGAAAGAAATGCGCCGCCGCGGCAGCGCCCACATCGTCCTGGTCACCTCTGGCTCCAAAGCTGCCTATGACACCGCGTTTTACTGCGTGCGCGCCACCGGCACCCTGCTTGCCGTGGGGCTGCCCGCCAATGAAATATCATTTCCCGCCATCATGATGTCTGCCAGGGAAGTGAACATCAAAGCTTCAGCCGTCGGTACGCGAGAAGATTTGCGTCAGGTCCTGGCGCTGGCCGCCGAGGGAAAGCTGCACTGCCTGGTGGCGGCGCGTCCGTTGGCTGAGGCAAATGCGGTTTTGGAAGAGATGCGCACCGGCAAAATTTCCGGACGAATCGTTCTCACCATGTAGTCTGTGCGGCACGTTAGACGAGACGGGTCGTGCATGCTGGTTTATATTGGATTGAGAGTGTGTTTGAGGAACCGATGAGAGAAGCTGTGGTGGTTACAAGCTCGCGGACGGCGCTGGCAAAATCATTTCGTGGATCGTTCAATATGACGCGTCCCGATGATCTGGCGGCGCATTGCATCCAGGACGTGCTGCGCAAGACGCCGAAACTCGATCCCGGCGAAATCGAAGATGTCGTTCTCGGCTGCGGACAGCCGCATGGATCGCAGGGCCACAACGTTGCGCGCGTCTCCGCTATGCTGGCCGGCCTTCCGCCATCAGTCGCCGGTACTACCGTCAACCGGTTTTGCTCTTCGGGATTACAGGCCATCGCCATGGTGGCGCACCAGATTATCCATGAAGGTGTGGATGCTGCGATTGGCGGCGGCGTGGAGAGCATCAGCCTGGCAGTCCGAGACAGCAGTCCCAACCCGCGCTTGCAGGAAAAGATGCCGGGCGTCTACATGGTGATGGGCGATACAGCGGAAGTGGTGGCCAGGCGTTACAACGTCAGCCGCCAGGTCCAGGATGAATATTCTCTGCTGAGCCAGCAGCGCACAGCGCGCGCGCAGCAGGAAGGTTTCTTCAAAAAAGAGATTGCGCCGCTCAAAGCGACCAAAGCAATACTGGACAAGAAAACCAACGAGGTCATTGGCAAAGAAGAAGTCTTCGCCGACAAAGACGAGTGCAATCGCGCCGACACAACTCTCGACGGCCTGCTGGCGCTCAAGCCGCACTTTGATCCGCACAGCGGCCAGGGCTCCGTTACCGCGGGCAACTCGTCGCAGCTTTCTGACGGCGCTTCCGCCACGCTGCTGATGTCGCGCCAGCGTGCCGACCAGCTAGGCATTCCTTACCAACTGGTATTCCGCGGCTTCCAGGTGGCCGGCTGCAATGCCGACGAAATGGGAATCGGCCCGATTTACGCCGTGCCCAAGCTGCTCAAACGGACCGGGTTGAAGATGGCGGACATCGATCTCTGGGAGCTGAACGAAGCATTTGCCGTGCAGGTTGTCTATTGTCGCGATCAGCTCGGCATTGATCCGGCGAAATTGAACGTGAATGGCGGGTCGATTGCCATCGGACATCCGTTCGGCATGACCGGTTCGCGCATGGTGGGCACCATGGCCAATGAGATGGAGCGCCGCAAACTCCGCTACGGCGTTGTAACTATGTGCGTCGGCGGCGGCCAGGGAGCGGCGGGGCTCTTTGAACGCGCCGGCTGAAGCTAAGGAGTTTTATGGCAACCACCTCTACCCCTCACACGGCCAGAAAAGGCGCGGCATTTCTGCTGGAAGACATAACGCCGGAAGAGGTCTTCACCCGCGAAGACCTGAACGAAGAGCACATCGCCATCGGACGCATGGTGGAAGAATTCTGGGCCAATGAAGTTGAGCCGAACCTCCCGGCCATCCGCCAGAAGAAGCCGGGTGTGGCGCTGGAAGTGTTGAGAAAGTCAGCCAAACTGGGATTGCTGGGTATCTCGGTCCCGGAAAAATTCGGGGGCATGGAGATGGACCTGCCTTCGGTGATGGTGGTGGCTGAGGTGATGGGACGCGACGCATCGTATGCGGGCTGGCACTCGGCGCATACCGGCATCGGCTCGTTGCCGATCCTGTTCTTCGGTACCGAACAACAGAAGCAGAAATACCTTCCCCGGCTGGTTCAGGGAGAACTGCTGGCGGCGTATGCGCTCACTGAACCCCTAGCTGGCTCGGACGCGCTGGCCGCGCGCACGCGCGCTGATCTCAGCCCTGAGGGCAGGCATTACGTGCTGAACGGCCAGAAAATGTGGATTACCAACGGCGGGGCGGCTGACCTGTTCATCGTGTTCGCCAAGGTCGGCGGGGAGAAGTTCACGGCGTTCATTGTGGAGCGCGCGTTCGGTGGCGTGACCAGCGGCGCGGAAGAGCACAAGATGGGCATCCAGGGCAGCTCTACCACCGCCATCTACTTTGACAACGTAAAGGTACCGGTGGAAAACGTGCTGGGCGAGATCGGGCGCGGCCACGTGATTGCCTTCAACATCCTGAACATCGGCCGGCTCAAGCTGGGCCCGGCCGTGATGGGTGCGGCCAAAAACATTCTGAGCATCAGTATTAAATACGCCAAACAACGCAAGGCTTTCGGCTTGCCCATTGCCCGGTTCGGCGCTATTCAACACAAGCTGGCGGAGATGGCGATCAGAATTTTTGCCACGGAAGCCATGGCGTGGCGCGTGGTGGGACTGATTGAAGCGCAATTAAGCAACGCCGGTCATGACGCTGCTGATTCAGCCAAAGCCGAACTGAAGGCGGTGGAAGAATACGCGGCTGAGTGCTCCATGATAAAAGTTTTTGCCGCGGAGATGCTGGACTACGTTGCTGACGAGGGCGTCCAGATCCACGGCGGTTACGGCTTCCACCAGGATTATGCGGTGGAGCGCGCCTATCGCGATGCCCGTATCAATCGTCTTTTCGAAGGCACCAGCGAGATCAACCGTCTGGTGATCTCGGGCATGCCGCTGAAACGCGCGGCTCGTGGGCTGCTGCCATTGCTTGAGGCTGCTGAAGAAGAGCTGCGCAACTCAGGCGAACAAGATGACGCCAGGGGTGATGCGGAACTGCGCCTGGTGCGCAACGCCAAGAAGATTTCGCTCTTTACGCTTGGGGTCGCTCACCAGAAATTTGGCGCCGAGCTGGAGAAGCAGCAGGAAGTGGTGATGGGCCTCTCCGATCTCTTCATGGAGACCTTTGCCATGGAATCCACGCTGTTGCGCTGCCGCAAACTTGCGCTCACGGGCAAAGCACCTGCCGCCGATATCTGTGCCGTCTTCCTTCGCGATGCGATGGCGAGAATCCAAAACGCCTCACAGAACGTGCTGGGCGCATGCTCTGGCGGGAACGATCTTGACCGCAACATGGTTAGGCTGAGGTCCTGTGCGAGCTATGGGCCGGTGAACGCTATCGTGCTGCGCCGCAACATAGCGGAGCGCCTGCTGGGCAGCGAGCGTTATTTGTACTGAACAGTTCCGCCGTGGCGGCGCTCCATTTGAAGTCAGGACTGGTGTATTGCCGCCTTGTGTGCTAACTTTTCCGCCACATCCTGATGTGTGCTCTCTTTCGTTCTGCAAAATCTGCCCGCCCTCTTCGTGAAACGATGGAGGCGCCGGTCCTTGAATTGCAGGACGCACAATTGGCGGCGGTCTCTTACGGCAAGCCCATGGGCGGCGATTCTTATGACTTTGTCCGGGTCAGCCCAACCCGTGTCCTGTTTGCCCTGCTGGACGTTGCCGGACGATTCGACGATATTCGTGCGATCGTCTCTGCGGCCCAGACAACCTTTCGCTCTCGAGGAGCGGAGTTGTTGGCCAAGGAAGACACCAGCGAAACAGATGCGATGATCGAAATCTGTATTGATGTGAATCGCACCATCCTGAAAGCCGCGGGCCGCATCTGTTCCTCGCCGGCGTTCGCCGGTTGCTATAACGAAAGCCTCGGGACTGTCTGCTACGTCAACGCCGGGCACACTCCAGGATTGCTGCGCGACGATGACGGGATTAATGAACTCCGCGCCACGGGCCTTCCTTTGGGGCTCTTCTTCCATTCCACGCCTGATGCCTCCATGGTCGCGCTTCAACCCGGCGCCGCCCTGCTGTTGGTTTCACGAGGAATGGTTGAGGCCAGGCGCAAAGCCGGGGAGTTCGGACTGCAACAGGTAAAAGACCAGCTTCAGCGCGCCGACGGGCAAACAGCGCAGGAACTCTGCGCGACCGTTCTCGGTAAGATGCGCGAGTTTATGGGCAAGACGCCGGTCCGCAACGATGCAACGGCCATCGCTCTGGCTCGTTCCTCCTCGCCCAAGGCGTTTACCGCTGCAGGGTAATTCGGCAGTCGCCCTTTGTACCCTCGCAACGGCTCATGCCGTTTTCCTATTGCACCTGGATGGTAACGTTTGCTTTCGTCCTGCCAAACGCGTTGGTCGCGGTTAGAGTGTACGTTGTTGTTGCTGCCGGGTTCACCACCACGCTGTTGCCGCGCACCGGCCCCACCTGGGGGTTGACCAGATAATACGAAGCTCCATTCGCCTGCCACGAGAGCGTGACGGCCGTGCCTGCTGCAACCGTTGTCGCCGAAGCGCCGAAGCTGCTGATGACGGGCGTTGCACCGGTGGGCACATTGGCGGAGGTAATGATCGTAGGCAACTGTACAACTTCGAAATTAGACGCAGTCACAGTTCCGAGCTGATGGAGATCGTTATTGTCCCACCGGCTGTCGGGCGCGCCGCTGATGAACATGGCACTGCCGTTATCCGCCAGCAGCAGGCCATATTTTTTCATGGCGTTGAGGATCGCCTGGTTGCTCGCCGAGAAGGTCGACACGTTGAAGCTGGACTTCAGGCGCAGTCGCGTTCCCATCGGAATGGGCGAGGTGCTGTCGTTCCCGGCCCAGTGTGTTGCCGGACTAACGAAACCAGACTGCGTGCCCGGCACGGTGAAGCGGATGGCATGATGAATGGCGCCGGCCGCGACCTCATCGAAGCGGACGAGCCCGGCGAAGATAGGGAGCCCGGCAGCGTCGGCTGAAGTCCAGGTGTAAGGACGATTGTTGTAGGTTTGCAGGTCCCACACCGCGGACCCCGTGGCTGACCATTGACCTGCCGTGACCGCACCCTGGTAAAGCTCATACAGCCAGCAGTTGCTCTTATCGAGTACCAGCACGTGATTGTCGCCCGCGTTGGGAAAGCCCTCAATAGGAGCCGTGGCTGGTATCGGCGTTGGAATAACGTCGCTTTCGCCGGCAAACTTACCGACGCTCACGTTTACGTTAGGCTGCGTGGAATCCACGACGATGTATGGAATGCCAATCGGCGCTCCGGCGAACGTGCCCGACCCGAAATCAGCGTGCAGTCCTACGTTGCCTCCGATGAAGGTGATGATCGTGGCTGAGTTGCCGTCAACCGGCGCCGTGGAAATATCCTGGTTCCATGGATTCGTGTCCGGGAACGGACGGAAGCCGTTCAGGCTCGCTTCCTGGCCCAGGGCGAATCCGCCGCAGGCTGATGTACCTCCCGCGACGGCGGTGATGGTCGCGGAGGCCGACCTGGACGTATCCGCCACGCTGGTAGCTGAAACCGTGTACGAACCCGCACTTGCAGGAGCAGTGTAGGTGATGGTATTTCCTGATCCGGAGATGGAGCCGGCACTGGCGCTCCAGGTGACATTTGTGTTTGAGGTTCCCGTAACCGAAGCGACAAAGCTCTGTGAACCGCCCACGGAAATGCTCGTCGCGCTGGGCGAGATGGTGACAGAAACTCCGCTGCCGGTTTGGCCGGGAGCCGAGGATTTCACTCCGCTAGTCCCGCAGGAGGCCAAAAGCGTGATTGCCCACATTGCAGCAGCGTGCCCCAGCACACCGCGAATGAAATCGATTCGTGAATACCGCATTCTTGGCATAGAATCCCATGTAAATTCTAAAGAGGAGGGCGGCATGCTGAGAACTTACGTCGGTTCACGTCCATATTCCTGCACGTGTGCGACGGGTGGTGGGTTTTCAAGCCGGGCTGGTTGATGAAGTTGCCATCAATCCTGGCCACGACTTCACCTTAGGTTCTCCTCTACGCTGACATCCTTGAACTTCAGCTGCTCTGGCCAGCGCGGCAAAAGACGGCCTCGCCAAGTCCCTCGGACTGATAGACTGCTTGATCGAAGTCATGTAGTGCAACAGGGGGAGACGGATGAACTTTGGAAAAACCTTGAATCGGAGGCGGTACGCGGGTTTGTTGGCGCTGATCTTTCTCACAGCTTCAAGCGCGGTGGCCGGACCGGGCGACGACATTCCGGGGCGCGATTCGAAGCAAGCGATCGACGCCGAATACACCAAGAAGATACTGGAATATACCACGCAGCCGATGTTCGCCTCTTCGCTGGTCGATTACTTGCCTGCTTCAAAGACTGTCCCGACCCCCAAAGCCGTGCTGGGCGACGTTGCAGGCGCACCCGGCATTCTTCCTTACTCACAACAGGTTTACGAATACATGCGCATGTTGGAGAAGGCCACCCCGCGCGTGAAGGTCTACTCCATCGGACGTACGGAAGAAGGCCGCGAAATGATCGCGGTGGCGGTCTCATCGGAAGCCAACCTGGCCCATCTGGAAGAGAACCGCTTGAGGCTGGCCAAGTTGGCCGATCCACGCACCATCAAGATGGACGACGCTGAAGCTGATCGCATCATTGACGCCGCGGTTCCCGTTTACTACATCACCGGGACCATTCATTCTCCGGAAACTGGGGCGCCCACGGCACTGATGGAACTGGCGTACCGGCTGGCTGTCGACGAGAGTCAGTACATTAAGAACATTCGCAACGGCGTTATCACGCTTATCACTCCGATCGTCGAAGTTGACGGGCGCGACCGTATGGTGGACCTCTATCATTGGCATCTGGCCCATCCCAAAGACTATTACCCGCCGCTGATGTATTGGGGCAAGTATGTCGCGCATGACAACAACCGCGACGCCATGGCTGTGAGCCTGAAGTTGACGGAGAACGTCCTGAACATTTTCGTCGGCTGGAAGGCGCAAGTCCTGCACGATCTGCACGAATCGGTTCCGTATCTCTACGACAACACAGCAGGCGATGGACCGTTCAACGCCTGGGTGGATCCGATCCTGACCAACGAATGGGAGATCCTTGGCTGGCACGACGTCACCGATATGACGCGCCTCGGTATGCCCGGTGTTTTTACGCACGGGAATTTTGATACGTGGTCCCCGGGATACCTGATGTTCATCGCCGCCATGCACAACGGCATTAGCCGGCTCTATGAGACTTTCGGCAACGGCGGCGCCGATACTGTGGAACGCCAACTTCGCCCCGAAGACTACGGCCGCACCTGGTTTCGCCAGGACCCGCCGCTGCCTAAGGCGATGTGGTCGCAACGCAACAACAACAACTATGAGCAGACCGGGCTTCTCACTTCGCTACACTACTTCGCAAAAGAGAAAGAATTCTTCCTGAAGAATTTTTACCTGAAAGCCAAGCGCTCAATCTCAAAGCCAGCCAGGGAAGGCCCCGCGGCTTATGTGTTCCCGGCAGACGATTCTCGCCCCGGTGCACAAGCTGCCCTTCTGGAGATCCTGCGCAAGCAGGGATGTGAGATTTCGCGGTCGACTACTGCGTTCACTGTTAAGCTGCCGGCGAAGAAACCGGCCAAGCCCGCGGGCGCCCCTGATAAGGAAGCGAAGCCCGGCGAGGCTCCACCGTCTGCGGATCAGTCAAAAGAGGCCGCTCCTGTGGCCACCCCGGTGCCCGAAGGCGCGCCCAAAGACCCGGGCTCCAAAGACCCAGCCGCTAAAGATGCAGGCTCAACAGAAGCAAGCGGCAAAGACGCGGGCGCAAAAGACAAAGTTAAGCCACAGCCAACTACAGTCCAACTGCCCTCAGGCAGCTACATCGTGCGCATGGACCAGCCATATTCGCGCGTCGCCGACGCGCTGCTCGATCATCAGTACTGGAGTCCGAATGATCCGCAGAAAACTCCGTATGACGATACTGGTTGGACCTTTGGCGAGCTGTTCAACGTCCGCGTGTTGCGCGTCGTCGACGCCAAGGTGCTGGAGACGCCGATGGAGCGCGTTAGCGAGGTCAAAGTTCACGGTGGCATCAGCGGCGGAAGTTCGGTCTTTGTGGTCAACGCCAATGCTGATACCGCCCTTGCCACTCTTCGCTACCGCCTGAAAGAGGCATCCATCGAGGCCGCCGAGGAGCCGTTCGAAGTTGGAGGACGCAAGTTCGCGCGCGGGTCGTTCATCATCAGCAAGGTCGATACAGAAGCACTGCGCCGGGAAGTTGCAGACCTCGGCCTGCAGGCTGTAGGACTGCCCAGCGCGCCAGCCGTCAAGACTCATCCGTTGCGCGCCGCTCGCGTCGCCTTGCTGCACACCTGGTTGAGCACCCAGGGTGAAGGCTGGTGGCGTTTGGCGCTCGACCAAATGAAGATTCCCTACAGCTACAT
>JBGPZS010000571.1:0-2564 GCA_041493865.1 Terriglobia bacterium | reverse complement strand
CGAACATGGTGGCCTGGGTCTGGGGCCGTACCGGGGTGACGTCCTCACTCTCTGGCTGATCACCAAGGAGATCGCCAAGGCCGATCTGTCGCTTGCGCGCTGCTGGGAAGGCCACTGCAATTCCCTGGTGCTGTTGGACGGTATGGGAACGCCGGAACAAAAAGAACGCTGGTTCAACGGCGTCGTCTACAAAGGCGAGACCTGGGTGGCATGGAGCGGTGAGCCGCAGGCGCGTGCGTCATCGGAAACCATGAAGTTTGGCACCAGCACCACCAAGGTTGAAGGCGGCTGGACCGTGGAAGGCAACAAGGCATTCGCCACCAGCGCCGGCGGAGCGCAATGGGCCATCCTGCTGGTGAGCACTGCCGGGCCGGGCGGCGCAAGACACAGCACCGGATCGGTTGATTCCCAACTTCTTCTGGCTTGCGATCTCTCCGATCCCTCGGTGAGTGTCGATACTTCCTGGTGGGACCCTATCGGCATGCGCGGCACGGCCAGCCACGTTGTTCGTTTCGACCGCACGTTCATCCCGGAAGCAAACCTGATCGGCCGCCCCGGCCAGTACCTGGTCGATGGCTGGCAGACATGCTTCATCCCGCATTACGCGGCAACTTTTCTTGGAGCTGCAGAAGCGGCCTATGAGTTTGCCCTGGAATACATTACGTCACAGAACAAAACGGCTGATCCCTATATCCAGCACCACATCGCGCAGAGCGCCATTAACGTGGAGACCGGCCATCTCTGGCTGCAGCACGTGGCGCGGATGTGGGAGTCCGGGCGGCACGATGAAGCCCAGCTTGCCGGCAGCCGCGCCCGTCACACTATGGAACATCTGGCGGAAGATACGGTGAAGCGATGCATTCGCGCCTGTGGAGCGCGTAGCCTGAACCGGCCCAGCGCTCTGGAGCGCATTTATCGCGACCTCTCGTTTTATGTTCGGCACGACAATGACGACCAGATTCTAGCGACGATCGGCAAGTCTTTGCTGGGAGAGAGCCACGATCCGTCATTCTACAAACCATAACTAGCGGAAGTTGTACTAACACAAAACGGGCCCCAATATCTGGAAAGCTGGTGAACCCCAATGGTAAGCCCAACGATAAACACAAAGATAAGCACGAAACGGCAACATACCCTGGGAATCTGGGCCCTCGCTCTGGGATACTTCCTCTTCTATATTCCTTATAGCGGATTGGCCAAGGCCGTCACCTCTGGGCTGCTCTCCGGCGGCCGCCCGGTCTCAGGTTTTGCTCTACTTCCTTCCACCGTGATTTCTACTGCCGCGGTCATGCTGCTCTTCATTACCGCCGTGGGCTGGTGGAAGCACGCGGGAAGGAGACGCATCTTTGGACATAGCGTCATCGCCCCCAGCCGGCAGACGCTGATCTCCGGGCTCGGTTTTGCCACCATCATCATCGCCACCACGCTGGCCTACAGCTTTAGCGGAGTCTCCATCCTTTTTGCGCTGATTCTGATGCGTAGCGGCGTACTCATCATGTCACCGTTGATCGATCGCGTGTTTCAACGCCGCGTGCGCTGGTTCTCCTGGGCCGGCCTGTTACTGAGCCTTGCTGCCGTGATGATCGCCTTTGCCGGCGTAAGCGGCTACCAGCTCAGCCTGGCGGCCCTCCTGAACCTTGCCGCCTATCTCACCGGCTATGCAGTCCGCCTGCCCTGCATGACGCAGATGGCAAAAACCGGACAGAAGGAAACCAACCTTGGTTATTTTGTGGAGGAACAGCTGGTTGCAATGCCGGCACTGGTGCTGGCCCCAGCGCTCTTCGCCCTGGTTGGACATGGCGCCATTGCGAATGAAGTCCGCTTCGGCTTCACACATCTCCTGAGCACACCGTTCACCGCATACGGCCTGGCGATCGGGTTCTTTTATGCCGGGCTGGGGATCTTTTGCACTTTCATTTATCTCGACCGCCGGGAGAACACGTTCTGCATCCCCATGTTCGCCTGCTCCAGCCTGTTGTCAGGAATTGTGGCCAGCTACATTCTCACCTGGTGGTTGCGCGCTCCCTACCCCAGCGGCATACAAATTAGCAGCGCGGTCCTGATTATGGCGGCGCTCTTTGTGCTCTCTCCTCTGCATCACCTGCCGATGTACATCCGGCAGTTGCGCGAAGCGCTGGGCGAGCGCCGGCTCGTGCTGGTCGACTTTGTGAAGCCCGCATCCGGCGAACCACTGCCCGTGGGTCAGCCGCAGGCGCCAAGTGTGATCACCGTCAATTTTCAGGCGGTACGTGAGGTGCTCCGGAAGCGCCAGGCCGGTGGCCGCTCCTGATTCCCCGCGTTTGCCCTGGAGGGTAAACTCATGAGTAGATAGAATTACTTGTCGCCCAATGAATACCATCAATCTGAATGCTCCAGGACAACGCTCAAGAGACGCCACCAGGCCTTGGAAATGGTCCATCGCGATGTATGCCGGAGAAACCCCGCTGCGGCTTTCTCCCGCTCCCGGCGCCTCCATTCCGGTGCTCTCTGCCGAACATGTAACGGATGTTCCCGCGCGTTTTGTTGCTGACCCGTTCATGGTGAAGGTCGATGGCCTGTGGCAT
>JBGPZS010000538.1:0-2918 GCA_041493865.1 Terriglobia bacterium | reverse complement strand
ATTCTGGTGATTGGTGGATCGCTCGGCAAGGCCGGCGCTGCTGCCATGGCGGGCATGGCAGCTCTTCGCTCCGGCGCGGGACTAGTGACAGTGGCATGTCCCCGTTCCGTGCAGCCAACGATTGCCGCCTTTGCGCCGGAGATCATGACGGAGCCTCTGCCTGAGAATGAGGCGGGCACGCTTGCTTTGGCATCTCAGGGACGCATTGAACAGTTGCTGCATGGAAAAGATGTGGCCGTAATTGGTCCTGGACTGGGACGCCATGCGGAGACCGATGAGCTTGTTCGAAAATTGCTCCCCAAAGCAGAAACAAAAATCGTGCTGGATGCTGACGGTCTCAATGCGTTTGCAGGCCACGCCCAGGAGCTTCGCAGCGAAGGCCTCCTGGTTCTTACTCCCCATCCGGGAGAGATGTCGCGCTTGACGGGTATCCCCACCGCGGACATTCAGAATGATCGTGTTCGCATTGCCAGGTCCGTTGCCAAAGACCACGGCGCCATCGTGGTGCTTAAAGGCCACCGGACTGTCACAGCTTCTCCCAGCGGCGCTGTCTGGGTCAACACTTCGGGCAATCCGGGGATGGCCAAAGGCGGCTCGGGCGACGTTCTCTCCGGTATCGTCGCCGCCTGCCACACACAGATGCAAGGAGGGTTCGGGATGCGCCAATCTCCGGATTCGGCAAAACGAATGCAGGATCTGATGCGTCGCCGAAGTGAAGGAGACGCGGCTGCAGAGCGCGAGTTAGAGGAGCTAGGCCGCAAAAATATATTCGATATGTTCGGTTTGTTCACTGCATCCGCGGTCTATCTCCACGGTCTGGCCGGGGACGTGGCCCGGGATTTGCACGGCGAAGCTTCCATGGTGGCCACCGATATGATCGAGTGCGTCGGCGAAGCTCTTGCTGTTGCGCGGCAGTCACTCAGCAGCAAGTTTGCCTATCTCCAGCTATGAAGTCGTTCTCCACACACTCCGCCGAAGAGACCACGGACCTCGGCCGGCGTCTTGCCGCTGAACTGAAGCCCGGCAGCATCGTCCTGTTGCGCGGCGATCTGGGAGCAGGGAAGACCACGATGGTCAAAGGCATTGCCGAAGGTTTCCACGCGGCCCGCGCCGAAGACGTCACCAGCCCGACTTTTACTCTTATCCACGAATACCGCGGTCCCGAGGTTACGCTCTACCACATCGACCTTTATCGCATTGATACACAGCGCGAGCTCGACACGCTGGCCCTTGACGACCTGATGACCCCGCACAGCATCCTGCTGATCGAGTGGGGAGAAAAGTTTGAGAGGTTCGCGAAAGAACGCGATGTGGAGATTGCGATTGAGCACAGGGGCGCGGATGAGAGGGTGATTTTTTTACATCCCGAGCGAAGCGAGGGAACCCTATGATCTTGAAAATTTAAATGGCCAAGCTTATCCGCGAATACACTCGAATAAGGGTTGATTCGTGTTCATTTGCGGCAATCGCGGCCCTTATGGGTTTCGCGGCGATAGGGGTCCCTCACATTCGTTCGGGATTTCAGGAAGAACCCGGTGGCGTCTTCCGCACCGTCATCACCACCAGCCACAAGCCATTGACCGTGAATAGCACAATCGCCGGCAGCAGGTATTTGCCCACCGGCACCTGGTGAAACACGCACCACACCACGCCGGCCACGATCGCCAGATCGACAAGAATAAAGATAGAGAATATCCAGCCGCGCGACATGCTGGCTCAGAATCCCATGATGTTGTAGCCGCAGTCCACGTAGATGGTTTCGCCCGTGATCCCCGAGCCCAGGTTGGACGCCAGGAAGAGCGCCGTATCGCCGACTTCTCTTGGTTCCACGTTGCGCTTTAAGGGCGCGTGTTCGGCATGGTTCTTCAGCATCTGGCTGAAGTCGCCCACGCCGCGTGCCGCCAGGGTCTTGATTGGGCCGGCGGAGATGGCGTTCACGCGGATTGACTTGGGTCCCAGGCTGTTGGCCAGGTAGCGCACCGTGGCTTCCAGAGCAGCCTTGGCTACGCCCATCACGTTGTATCCCGGTACAACTTTTTCGGCGCCGAAGTAGGTCAGCGTGATCACGCTGCCGCCGTTCGTCATCAGGGGGGCGGCTGCGCGGGTGACGGCAACCAGCGAGTAAACACTCACATCGTGGGCGACCCGGAAGGCTTCCCGTGACGTGTTAAGAAAATCGCCATGCATGGCATCGGCGGGAGCAAACGCCACCGAGTGTACTACCGTGTCGAGTTGGCCAAAGTGCTGTTTGAGCTGCGTGTAGAGCGCGTCGATCTCGGCATCGCTGGAGACATCGCACTGGAAGGCCTCCGCGCCGGGCAACGAGGTGATCAGGTCGTGCGCCTCGGCTTTTAGCCGTTCGTTCTGATAGGTAATGGCGAGCCGGGCGCCGGCATCGCTCAGGCGCTGGGCAATGGCCCAGGCGATGCTGCGTTTGTTGGCCACGCCAAAAATCACCGCGTTCTTGCCTTGCATGCTCAGCATAACGTCGCCCTCAGCAACTGCGAAACCGAACAGGATAACAGGAACCGTGACAGAAGGGGAGTGACTGGAGAAAGTCCCGGGGGCAGGAACATACGGATTCCTCATCGCGCTTCCGGGCTAAAAAAAAGGATATGGACATTTCACGTATACGGTTTTAGCATGTGTGCATTGATCGTACCGGTATCCGGACCGGAGGCTCTAAAAAATCTAATTGCACGTGATTCGCCTGACAGGAGGCCGCCTCTATGGGCTTATCCAGACGTGAATTCTTCAAGGTCGGAACCGGGAGCGCCGCGGCGCTGCTTCTTGGGTTTGATGCTCGCCCGGTTCTGGCGCAAGCGAAAGAACTCAAGATCGCCCGCACCACTGAAACCCGCTCTACGTGTCCGTATTGCTCAGTGAGTTGCGGCGTGATCATTCATACGCTTGGCGAT
>JBGPZS010000151.1:0-8347 GCA_041493865.1 Terriglobia bacterium | reverse complement strand
ACGAAAGCTGAGCTGGTGTTTGGCTTGAACGGCGCGGGCGCCATCAAGGCCGTGCTCACCGGGGTAGTGATCACCGTGATCGGCTCGTTGATCGCCGGCGTGGGAACCATCTTCAGTCCTTCGACCGTGCTGGGCCTGCTGTTACTCATCTTCACGGTTGCCCTGGCCTTCAATGGCATGATGTTTCTGATGATGGTGCGGGTTGAGGATCCGCTGGTGCCGCGCGCCGTCTTCGGCATTCTCAACACGCTGCTGTATTTTCCCAGCGGCGCTATTTACCCGATCCAGGCTTTTCCTAAATGGCTGCAATGGATCGCCTGGATTGATCCCTTTACCTATTCTGTGCGCGGCTTCAAATCGGTCCTGCTCAAGGGCGTAGGACTGGCTGCAATCTGGCCTGACCTGCTGTATCTTGGAGGGTTCGCTGTAGTGGCTTTCGCGCTCTCAATCGTGTTGTTCAAACGCACGCTCTAAGGAACTTCGCATGGCACTGATGGATGCAAAAGAATACGATCCGCGACCGGCGCAGAAACTCCGCAAGATCATTGCCACCGCCGTTGTGGTGGTGATTGCCGCTGCGGTTTATCTGTATCTCACCCGCTACAACTCGGAAAAGAAGGTGATCAACAACTTCTTCCATGCCATCGAGCAAAAAGACTTTGACGCCGCGTACGGCATCTATCAGGGTGATCCTGACTGGAAGCAGCATCCTCAAAAATATACCGTCTACACCATCAACCAGTTCAAGCTCGACTGGGGACCGCAAGGCGAGTACGGCGCCATCACCAGCCATCAGGTGGATTGCGCTCTGGAGCCGCCGAAGAAAGAGTTTGTCACTCCCAGCGGCGTGGTTGTGGTGGTCACAATCAATAACCGCGCCGAGCCAAGGTCCATGTGGGTGGAAAAGAAGTCCAGGACCATTACCGACTCACCCGTAAAAGTTTTGTGCCACGGCCAACAATAGTCGCTGTCTTAGTCTTTTGCCCCCGCCGCGAACAGGTTGCTCACCTTCTGAATTGTGGCTTCGTCTTCCGCGTTCAGGCACGTCTGTGAGCGGTCAATCTGGCGCATGAGTCCGGTGAGGACTTTGCCCGGCCCAGCTTCGATGAACGTCTGCACCCCCAGACCAATCAGCGTCTGCATGGATTTGGCCCACTGCACCGCGCCTGTAACCTGCCGCACCAGGGCCTGGCGAGACCCCTCGACGGTGGTCTTGGGCGTGGCATCAATGTTGCTAATTACCGGCAGTTCCGGGCTGTTGCAGTGAAGCGACTGCAGGTCCTGTTCCAGGCGGTCCTGGGCCGGCTGCATCAGCGCGCAGTGGAAGGGCGCGCTCACCACCAGCATCACGGCACGCTTGGCGCCGCGTTGTTTGGCCAGGTCAGCTGCCCGCTCCACGGCTTTCTGGTGGCCGGAGATCACGATCTGGTCGGGTGAGTTGATGTTGGCTGGAGAAACAACCTCGCCTTGCGCCGCGTCGGCACAGACTTGCTGGAGCTGGTCCAGGGCCATGCCCAGGATCGCAGCCATTCCACCTTCGCCGGCAGGCACCGCTTCCTGCATGTAGCGGCCGCGATTGCGCACCGTACGGACAGCCTCTGCAAATGGAATTGTCCCCGCGGCCACGTGGGCCGAGTACTCGCCCAGGCTGTGCCCGGCGGCAAATTGGGGAACGATTCCCTTTTCCTGCAGTACGCGCGCCACCGCCGTGCTCATGGTCAGGATGGCCGGCTGAGTGTTTTCCGTCAGCTTGAGCTGCTCGTCCGGGCCTTCAAAACAAAGCTGCGAGATGGAAAAGCCCAGCGCGTCGTCGGCCTCTTGAAAGGTATGTCGCGCCACCGGATAGAGAGCGGCCAGCTCTTTGCCCATCCCTGCTGCTTGTGATCCTTGTCCGGGAAAGAGGAAGGCGACTGGACTATGGCTCATGTGGAAGGATCCGCATCACCAGCACTGATCAATGCTTCTAAACGCGTGGATTCCAGGCGGGCGGCGCTGAGTTGCTTCTCAATGTGGGTGTTGATGCCGGATTCGTAATACTCTTTGGCCACGCGGATGGCGTTCTTCATGGCGTTGGCGTTGGAACGTCCGTGCCCCACAATGGCCACACCCTTCAGGCCCAGCAGAGGCGCTCCGCCGTACTCAGCGTAATCAAGCTTGCGCCCAAAATTACTAAAGGCTTTCCGCGCCAGCAGCGCTCCAACCTGCGATGTGATCGTAGAAGTCAGCGATTCCTTCAGGAGGAAGCGCACCGCCTCCACCAGCCCCTCGGAAATCTTGAGCGCAACGTTGCCCACAAAGCCATCGCAGACGATTACATCCACCTTGCCGTTGTAGACGTCGCGTCCTTCCACGTTGCCCACAAAGTTGAGCGGCAATTCCTTGATGAGCGCGTGGGCCTTGCGCGTGAGCTCATTGCCCTTGCCTTCCTCTTCACCAATGGAAAGGAGTCCTACCGTGGGCGTGGCATTCTTGAAGATCGCGCGGTAGTACATTGCGCCCATCAGGGCGAATTGCGCCAGATTTTGCGGCTTGGAATCAACGTTGGCGCCAACGTCAATCAGGATAGAAGGCTTGAGCTTGCCCGCGGACGTAGGAAACACGTTGGCCAGCGCGGGACGGTCCACGCCCGGCAGCGCCCCCAGCACCATTTTGGCCGCGGCCATGGCGGCGCCGGTGTTGCCCGCGGTTACAAAGCCCACAGCGCGTTGCTCTTTTACCAGCCGCAGGCCGACGTGCATGCTGGAATCCCGCTTGGTGCGGACCGCCTGCACGGCTTTTTCGTGCATGTCGATGACCTGGGTGGCATGCACCACGTCCACCGGCAGATGGCTCGCCGAAGGGTGGTGGCTTAGTTCCTGGCGCAGCCTTTCTTCCGGCCCCACCAGCAATACCCGGACCCCGTAGTGACGCGCAGCCAGCAGTGCACCTTCGATCTCAGGCCTGGGGTTACGGTCTGAACCCATTGCGTCGACAGCTATGACGGTTTCCACTGGCGTCTGCACTTATTTGGTTTCTTTTACTTGCACCACTTCCCGGCCCTTGTAGTAACCGCATTTCGCGCACACGCGATGCGGCATCTTTTTTTCATGGCAGTTCGGACACTCCGAAGCGGAGTGCGCCGTCAAGTAGTCATGTGCGCGGCGACTCGAGGTACGTGCTTTCGAGTGCCGCCGTTTTGGATTTGGCATTTGCTTCCTTCTCCTTGGCGCCGGCATTTAGCCATGGCGCGCGGTTCTTTTATCGCTCCAGTTTCTTGCGAATATCTTCTAGGGCCGCCCAGCGCGGGTCTTGCATGGTAGCCACGCAATCGCAGCTTTCCATATTCAGGTTCTTGCCGCAGTGCGGGCACAGCCCCTTGCAATTGGCGTGGCAAACCTGTTTCAGCGGTAGGGCCAGCAAGACCTGCTCCTTCAAGACATCTTCCAGCAGCAGTCCTTCACCTTGATAATACCCAATTTCCGTTTCTGCCTGGCTGATCGCGACCTCATCTCCCCTGGCGTCGACCCCCAGAGGCCGGTACAACAGGTCGAATTTTTCCGCTATCACGTTGTCCACCGGCTCCAGGCAGCGGGCGCATCGCACCTGAACTTCTGTGGAAAAACTGCCTACCAGCCTGATGTCATCAACCACATTACGCGCTCCCCGGTTCTCCCGGATCAGCTCTGCGCGTCCGGTGGCCTGCAAAGGCGCTGTCTGCATTTGATCTTCCCCCAAAGCGATCACGCTGGGCGCGAAAGATTCGTCAAATTCCAATTTCCGGAGCTCAAGATCCTTTATTTTTATAAACATAAGGGGCGCTCCGGAATCGAATACTCAAGTTGTCGGGGGAGCAGGGCAAATCGCTGACAATACTTAAGGATAAAGGGGGTACGGAGAGAGTGTCAAGGAATTGCGCGGCGGCAGACTGCTCCGCCGCGTCATTATCCATACTTGGGAACTAAAGGTTACGCGGCTCAGTTCCGGTGGCTTCTTGCACGTCACCGGCAAAGCGTTCTGCCTTTCCGCGAATGGCGGATACGGTTGTGCGAACGCGGTCTCGACCCTGGCCTACCAGGTCACGTGCTGAATCCGCCAGGTGACCGGCGCGCTGCGAAAGATTTTCACGTGTGTCTTCTCCGCTCATTGGGGCGAAAATGATCCCTAAACCAATACCAATTCCCAACCCTGCCAAAAAGGACTTCATACAGAATACTCCTGGTGGATTTGGCAGCCAGATGTTGAGTGCCGCCAGTTAAATAAGAGATGCGAATCCACCGCGAAGGTTGCCGCACTTAAGGATGGACGGCCTGGGCCTTGGCGCCGGTATACGTTACGCGGGCGGAGTTGCTGAACGAGTTACTTTGACTTGGAAAGCTTTTGCGCAGCCACTTGTCCCGCCGGACTCTGTGGTTCTTCCTTCTGCAATTGCTGATAGATAAGGGCCGCCTGCTGCGGGTCAGTGGTCTCATAGACTTCAGCCAGCGCCAATTGCGCCTGGGATTTTGAGACGGTGGCTGTGGTGTGTTCCGCTAGCTCTTTGTAAATGGCAATGGCTTCCGGCGTGCGGTTGGATGCCCGATAGATCGATGCCAGCGCCATTTTGGCCAGAGCGGCAACGTCCTTGTCACTATAGTTGGCCGCGGTCTTGAGCTCTTGTTCCGCACCCGCCTTGTCGCCGGCCTGCAGCAATGCTATGCCGCGCAGGTAGCGTGCGATCCTTCCGGGAGGAACGGAGGAGTACTTGTCCGCAACCGCGTTGAATTGCTTTTCCGCTGCTTTGGCTCGATCGGCAATGCTGGCGAAAGTCGGGCCGGCATCTTCCGCGGGAGCGGGAATGCCCGCAGGCATCAGTTGTGCGTTAAACGTGCGCATGGCTGCGGCCAGCTCCGTGTTGCCCTGGTCGGATTGGCGGCTGCGCCAGGCTATTACACCCACGGTTGCCATAATGGCCACCAACACAAGGCCGACCGTCAAAATCACGGTCTGACGGTGACCCGTGGCCCACAGGGCTGCACCCTGGGCGGTTTCGGCAAACTTATCTTCTTTCAACTGACGACGGGTATAACCTGGCACTTGGAAACCTTCTCGGTGGGATAAGTGGCAATGAAACCTTGAGTTTAGCAGTCAGCCCGCAGGATCGTCAAACTTTTTGAAGCTGCTTTCGTCCAGCAGAGACGCTGAACCTTGACTCTTACGCCCTCAACGGCTCATTTTATAGCACTGGGTCTGAGCGCGCCACAACGGCGCGTCTCCGCCTGGCATCAAACTTGGATAAGGAAATTCCCCTGGCCAAAAATAAACGTGCTGCGGACTTGACGCCGCGGTAAGCGGGATGTGTATGCGTAAATTGTGGATAACCGTCGCGATCATAGTGGTACTGCTGGTAGCGGCAGCGTTGATTGTGCCGCACCTCATTGATATCAATCAATACCACGCCCAGATTCGGGCACAACTGGAAAAACGGTTAGGCCGGCGGGTCTCGCTGGGCACGATGGGCCTGAGCATGTTTCCGCCCTCTTTTGAAGTAGCCAACGCAACCATCGCTGAAGATCCACGCTTTGCTTCTGGACGCCCGTTCGCCACGGCAGACAAGCTTGCCGTCAGCGTGAAGTTCTGGCCTCTGCTGCGCAAGGAACTTGACGTCAAATCCCTGGAGCTGGTCCATCCGCACATCGAACTGGTCCGCAATCCCCAGGGTATTTGGAATTTCGCCACGCTGGGACAGGAATCCAAACCGACGCCAGCACAGAGAACGCCTACGATTACGACCGGGCCAGAAGGAAATCCACCCGCGGGCCAGCTCACGCTGAAGAACCTGTTCATCAATGACGGCCAGGTTGCCATCACTGATTTACAGAAACACCAGTCGCGCGCCGTCTACGACCATATTGATTTGAACGTCACGGATTTTGCCCCTGACCAGCAATTCAATATGAAGTTGACGGCGCACCTGCCGGGCGCGGGCAAACAGGCAATCTGGCTTGAGGGTAAAGGCGGGCCCATCAAAGAGGCTGACCTTCTCAATACTCCGTTTGACGGCGCCCTGCGTCTGGAACAAGTGTCCACGGCGGCAGCGCAGAAGTTTCTGAACGTGCAAGCGCTCAACGGTATTGACGCCGTCATCACGGGCGATGCCAAGGTCAAAAATTCCGGCGGCAAGCTCGCTTCCAGCGGCGCCATCCGCGTGGAAAACGCACGCATTCACAACGTGGATGTCGGCTATCCTATCGCGCTCGACTACGACGTTGCCGATGATCTTACGACTGACATAATCCAGGTCCACAAAGGTAATCTGAAACTCGGTTCAACACCGGTCACGATCGGCGGGACCATCAACACTCGGCCCACTCCGGCGCAGATCGATCTCAGGCTCACTGCGGCCAATGCGTCGATTGCTGAAGCGGCGCGCCTGGCTTCGGCTTTCGGCGTGGCTTTTGGCCAGGGCATGGACGTAAAGGGCCAGCTCAACGCCGATATTCAGGCACGGGGTGCAATGGACAAGCCTGCGATGAACGGGCAGATCTCCGCCCGCAACCTGGATATCAGCGGCAAGGAATTGCCGCAGCCGGTCCGGGTGAATGAGATCGCGTTCACACTCACGCCGGAAACCATCCGCTCCAATGATTTCGCCGCCACCACCGGCTCCACCAGCGTTAACGGGAATTTCATACTCACGCAGTACAGCGGACCGAATGGCGCCATCACCGCTTCACTACGCGCGCCGAACGCGCGGCTGGGAGAGATCATCAACATCGCGCAGGCCGTGGGCGTTTCCGCCCTGGAAGGCATTTCTGGTGATGGAACGCTTAGCCTTGACGTGCGAGCGCAGGGCCCGACCAGGAACATGTCCGCCCTGAACTTTGTCGGCACAGGAAAGATCGCCAATGCCACGCTGAAGATGCCTTCGCTGACCAAGCCGCTTCAGGTCCGCAATTCTGACATCACCTTCAACCAGAACTCAGCTTCGCTGCAGAATGTCTCCGTCACATTAGGCCAGACCAATATCGGCGGAACGCTTACGCTCAAGAACTTTGACGCGCCGCAAGTCCAGTTCACGCTGAACGCGGACAAGGTGAACGTGACGGAGTTGCGGCAGATCTTCGCCATCACGCCGGCGCAGCCGGCAAAACACGCAGCCGCAGGGCGCGATTTCTGGGGTATCGTCCCTCAGGCCGAGGCGCAACAATCCCAGGCAAAACCCGAGTCCAGCCTGCTCAGCAGGATGACCGGTGGCGGCACGATCACCGTGGGCGCAATTCAGCATGACGACCTTCTGCTGAACAACGTGCACGCCAACGTGGCATTGGATCAGGGCGTAATCAAGATGAACCCGGTCACCGCTGACGTTTATGGCGGAAAAGAGACGGGCGCCATCACCATCGATATGCGGCCCGCGCAGCCCGTGTACACGGTGAACCTGAAGTCCGAAAAGGTCGATGCCAACAAGCTGATTTCTTCCGTGTCGAACTTAAAGCAGACGCTTTATGGCGCTCTGGCGTCCAACGTGAATGCAACGTTCAGCTCCTCTTCCGCCGCCGACAACATCGCGCGCAGCCTCAACGGCAATCTCGACCTTAACCTCACCAACGGCAGGCTGATGAACGTTGACCTGATGCATGAGGTGGCTTCAGCCGGAAAATTCCTGGGAGGCAACTTCGCCGCGCCCAAGGGCTTTACCGATCTGGCGCAGCTTACCGGTAACTTTGATGTAAAGAATGGCGTGGCCCAGACCAATAATTTGAAGGCCGCAATCGATGGGGGAACCATGGCCGCCACCGGCATCGTGAACCTGGCCGATCAATCTTTGAACATGCACGTGATTGCTGTTCTGAACAAGGCCTTGAGCCAGCAGGTGGGCGGCACCCAGGTCGGCGGATATATGAACACTGCGCTGGCCAATAACCAGGGCGAACTCGTGGTGCCGGTCATCGTCACGGGGACATTCCAGCACCCGCAGGTTTCGCCTGACCTGCAACAGATTGCGCAGATGAAATTGCAGAACCTTCTGCCCACCAGCAAAAATCCTGCACAGCTGACGAACGGAATTCTGGGCGCGATCCTCGGCAATAAGAACCAGAGCGGCGGCGCAACCGGTCAGCAACCCGGGCAAAAAGGCGGTATCAGCGGAATTCTGGACACGCTCGGGGGCAAGCAGCAACAGCCGCAGAACCAGCAGCAACCACCGGCAAGCCCGGCCATCGGGAATAATCAGGGACAGCAGCCGCAAGCCACTCCGACCGCCACGCCAAGTCTTAGTGATGTGTTGAATCAGGTATTAAACAAGAAGAAAAAAAATCAGGCGAGCCCAACGCCGACGCCCCCGAAGTAAGCAATTAGCGGTTGCAACGAGCTGTGGTGAGGCTGGTTT
>JBGPZS010000103.1:0-10334 GCA_041493865.1 Terriglobia bacterium | reverse complement strand
CGTCCACCACCCAACCCCAGCCCGGTACTACCACTACAACACAGCCAGGCACCACCGGAACTCCCGCCTCCCAGCCCGGGGCCGGTTCGATGGGCACGCCAGCAGCCACACAAGGTACACCAAGTGTTGCGGGCAGCCCCGGCGCAGTGACTGGCGGCACACAAGGCACGACCCAACAGAATCAAACCCGGACCACAACAACCGTCGCGCCGTGCACTCCTTCCAATAGCGGCGCCACTGGCACCGCAGGTTCGACCAGTTCGATCTCTCCAAGCAGCACGACCTCCACGACAGGCAATACGGGCTCAAGTACGAGCAGCGGGGTCGGCGCAACTTCCAACTCGACGGTTGCGTCAGGGAGCATGTCACGTCCAAGTGGAACATCGGCTACAGTAGCAAGTCCGCCGTGTGAGCCTGGCAGCACCAATCCCAGCAGCACGAACACGACAGGTACGGCGCCGAGCACGCCAATCGCTTCTCCGCCCACGAACAATCCTCCGCCGCAGAGCGATATGCCGAATACGATTCAGCCTGCACCAAGCGCTACGCCACCGCAACGTTAAAGCCTGCGAACCTGTAGTTGCATGTGAAGAAGCGGCTGCCCCTGGGCGGCCGCTTTGCTTTCTTCTGCACCTGAGCGCCGTCCAACCATCCAGAGACGCTCCTCTATGAATGCTGCTGCAATCACACAGCCTGAGCCGTCCCAGCCCAGGCTCATCGCTCCGGTCTGGCACACCGTGCTTTTTTTATTTGCTCTGGCAGGTCTGGCCGCTTGGAGCGCGTATCGGCGCGGCCTGCCGCAATTTGGAGAATCGCCGCGAGCAACTTCGTATCTGATCACGATTGCCTGCGAATGGCTGCTGGCTGGAATCGCCGTGTGGGGCGCCCGCCTCGGCGGGGTAAGCGTGAGAACTTTGATCGGAGGAAGATGGTCAAAACCAACGCTGTTCCTGCGCGATCTGGGGCTGGCGGTCGCCTTTCTAATAGGTTCGAACATTGTTTTGGCTGGACTCTCAACAATGTTGCGCCCTGGTCCCAACGCAAACATAAGCAGAATGTTTCCCCAGAGCGCGACCGAAATCCTGCTTTGGATATTTCTGTCGCTTTCCGCCGGGATCTGCGAGGAGCTTACAACCCGGGGCTATTTGCAAAAGCAACTGAGTGCATTACTGAAGAACGGCACGGCCGGACTATTTGCCCAGGGCATCATTTTTGGCGTGGCGCATGCCTACCAGGGCCCCAAACGCATGTTCACCATCGCGGTGCTCGGCTGCATGATGGGATGGCTGGCGCAATGGCAACAAAGCTTAAGACCGGGAATGATCTCGCATTTCCTGCAGGATGTTCTTGGCGGGCTCACTCACGGAGGTCACTAAGCCTGGCGGGAAATAAAAAAGGCGGCGAATGCGCGCGCCGCCCTTTCTCTTAGGGGAGATAAGCTTATTTCTTTTTCAAGAGGAACCCTGCCGCAAACATTGCCACCGCACCCAGCAACCACTCAATGCGCCACAACTGGACAGCTTGCCAATCCAGCAGAGTGGTTGCGGTAAAGACAAATCCGGTCACGATCGCCGCAATGACACAGGCACAGCCCAGCACCAGAGCAACCAGCGAGGCGTTGCTCTGCCCTAGCGCTTCGCGCAATGAGGCAAAGTCGATCCAGGAGTGCAGGCCGGCAGTAGAGGTACTGGCCAGATTGGCGTTTCTGTCCGCGCCGCACACGTAGCAGAAGCGCGAGCCGAGAACAAAATCGGTGCCGCACTCCTGACACACCTGCCCGGTTTCAGCAGGTGATGTTTCTTGCCGGGGAGCCGTTGCAGGTTTCCAGAACTCCTGCCGATCCTCGTAATTTGGTGCCAAATGTGCCATTGGGGAGACCCCTAGTCTTGCTTAAGATTAGAGGCACATTCATTGCCAAAGGCAAGCAGCACCTAAGTTATTTACATACAAATACTTACGGAATAGCCATGGCCGATAGGACAATGTACCTGGAAATTCTTACGATGTAAAAGCTTCAGGCTTCGCGTCGCCGGGGCATCCGAAGGACTTTGGGGTTGTCCCTGGTTTTGCTCCAAAAGCCAAGTAGCACAAGATCGGCCTCACAAAACGTAAGGTCCTGTGGCCGGGGGCTGCCGTCGTTAAAGATGTATTCATCCAGAAGCGAGTGCAGCTCGTTGAGGGGAATGTTCAGGTAGCCAGCGGCCTCGGGTTCGGTATAGAACTCCTTCACTGGTTTGAGCGGTCTGGTCATAAGTATTTCTTTTTCCGTATCCCTTTAAGGAATGCGGGGGAGCACGACTGTTGTACCGTTTCCGACTCAGCTTAGATATCAGGTAAACTGCCCGATAGCAGGCCACATGACACCTTACCTGCTTTCGTCTTCCCTATTACCGACGTAACCACGGTTTTGTGGTTCTCAGAGCAATAACTCAAGAACGAATGAGGGCCAGACCGCGGATTCGTCGAGAAAAGCGACCTGACTTCGCTGGCGCGAGCAGAGGCCGTCAGATCCCATGGGTAGGCAGCGAACAACAGACAAAATAGTGGGACAGCTTGAGCCACGGCCTTCTCCAGAAATCCTGCTCTAAATCCCTCCGGTCTTAAAAATCGGGCGGTGAACTTTAGGCGTCAGGAATGCGTATCATTAAGAGAAGAAACTGCGAGATGAAACCGTCCATCAGAATTTTGGGCTTTCCCTGTCGCCACCAGCACCAGGGCAGCCGGCGGAGGAGAAAACGATGTATTGCAATTATTGCGGAAAGACGATTCCCGACGAAGTGAACCTGTGCGCCTATTGCGGCAAACGGGTGACCGGCATGATTGCCCGCAAACGGCTGGTACGTCCGCGCCAGGGCCGCAAAATCGCGGGCGTGTGCCTGGGTTTCGCGGAGTATTTTGATCTTGACGTCACGCTTGTCCGCATCGTGTGGGCGATTTGCGCCCTGTTCGGAGCGTTTGGAGTGGTCGCCTACGGCGCTGCGTGGATCGTGATGCCAGAGGAGCCTCTGATGCTCTCCGCGCCGGCACCGGCACAGGACCGAGTGGTACATACATAAGAGCAAATAGCAGTTGGCCAAACCAGATCCGGATTCGCACGGCAAATTCTGTGGCCGCTATTTTGCCTTCGCCACCAGTGCCTGCGCTTGTTCCAGCATCTGACGGGCCTTTTCGCTGTTGGCGCCTTGTGGCTCTTTCTGCAGGTACGTCTGCAGAGCGGTCATCGCCTCAGAGTATTGCTTCATGGCCAGAAGGACGTGTGCGCGCAGGAAATAGATTGGCGGGTATTCCGCGGGCGCCAGCCCCTGGGCTCGGTCAAGCTGGGTAAGCGCCGCCGGGTAGTCGCCCTTGCCGACGTAAGATTTGCCCATTTCGAAGTGTGCCTGCCAGTAATCGGGCGCTAGCGACTCACCGCGCTCCAAGATGTGAATCGCCTCATCATATTTCGATTCCATATTGAGCGCGGAGCCCATGACCATGTAAGCCAGGGCACAGTTGGCGTCGGCCTTAATGGCTTTATCGAGATCGGCGATGGCCGCTTCCGGCTGTTTCTTGTCCAGTTCCAGTATGCCGCGCAAAGTGAGAGCGTCAGCATAGTCAGGATCGAGTTCCAACGCCTTGGCCAAGTGCTTGTTTGCTTCCTCCAGCTTTCCTTTTTCCAGTCCCTCATGCGCCTTGTTAAATTCATCGCGCGCTTTTGCAGGGACCCGGAATTGGGCGACTGAAACTGAGTTACCCTCCAGTCCATCCCCCGGCTTGTTGACCGGCAGGCGGAGACTTACCATGTTGGAGAAGGCGCCTGCATCTACATGCTCTGAGACCTGCTGTATGCCTGAAGTCGCCACAATCAGGTAGCGTCCCTCAGGGACGGGCGAGAATTCAAAGCTGCCGGAATTGTTCGTGTAAGCAGAATTGACAACACTGCCGTTCCAGTCTGTGAGTTCAACCCGTACGTCATTCAGCGGATTATTGTTCGTGTCCCGAACCGTCCCGCTGATGGCACGGTTTTCCGTGCCGTGAGAATGGAGTGCTGATAACGGAGGTTGTTGCGGGTCTAGACCCATTCTTTGTGCCACAAGGTAGAGACTGCAACTTACAAATATGAGAACAATACCGATCACACGGGGCATGGTCATGGCAACCTGCTAATCTGAATTGAGGAAGAGGACATTTCCTGGAGAGGGGGCAGGAACCTGACCGGGGTACTAACCTCTTGCTGGCACGCGCTCGCGCGTTTGCTGACAAGTGAGATGTCCGCGGAGAAAGCGAGTTTGCTCTCAGTAACAGAGCACCCGAAATTTTTTTTAAGGCCTCTCAGGCAACCTACTCTGATTTTGTGGAGCAACGCTGGTGATCATTCGTCCCGCAAAGAACATTATGGGCGCCCTGCGGCTGCCGGGCGATAAGTCGATTTCGCACCGCTATGCCATGCTGGCTGCGATGGCCCAGGGAACCACACGGCTGGCAAACTTTTCCACCGGAGCTGACTGCGCCAGTACCGTGGCTTGCGTACAGCAGCTTGGATGCGCCGTGCGGAAGGGCCCTGACGGCTTAATCGAGATCGACGGGCAGGAGCAACTGCAAACGCCGGAGAAGAGCTTGGACTGCGGCAACTCCGGTTCCACCATGCGCATGCTTTCGGGAATTCTGGCCGGGCAGAATTTTTCCTGTGACCTGCATGGCGATGAATCACTCTCGCGCCGCCCCATGGCGCGCATCATCACGCCGTTGCGTCTGATGGGGGCCAGGATCAGTGCTGCCGCGGGCGACCGCCCTCCGCTGCACATTCATGGCGGCAAGCTGCGCGCCATTGAATACAAGACGCCGGTTTCGAGCGCACAGGTGAAGTCCGCGGTGCTGTTTGCGGGATTGCTGGCCGAAGGCGAGACGACCCTGGAAGAGCCGCACCGCACACGCGACCACACGGAACAGGCGTTGCGCGCGTTCGGAGTGGAGCTATCACGCAGCCGCAATCGCGTGACCGTGCGCGGCGGCCAGAAGCTGACTGCCATTGACGCCGCGGTGCCGGGCGACATTTCTTCCGCAGCGTTCTTTCTGTGCGCCGCTGCGTTGTTTCCTGACTCCAACCTGGTGATCGAAAACCTGCTGCTCAACCCCACGCGCGCTTCCCTGCTGGATGTGCTGAAAATCCTGGGCGCCCGCATCTCTGTAATCAACCTGGAAGAGCATCACGGCGAACTGGTGGGCACGGTCAAGGTTGAGCACGGCAAACTCACAGGAATGACGATTGAGGGAGCACAATCAGTGGCGCTGATCGATGAGCTGCCGGTACTGGCCGCGATCGGGCCGTATACCCAGCAGGGCATCGAAATCCGTGATGCAAAGGAGCTGCGGGTCAAGGAGTCAGATCGCATTGCCCTGGTCGCAAAGAACCTGCGCGCCATGGGCGCCGAGTGCGAAGAACGTGAAGACGGGCTGCACGTGCCGGGAAACCAGAAGCTGCACGGAGCGGAGATCGACTCCGGTGGCGATCATCGTATTGCCATGGCGTTTGCCGTGGCAGCCCTGCGGGCTGAAGGCGAAACCGTGATTCACGGCGCGGAATCGGCGAAGATTTCTTTTCCTGAGTTCTTTACGATGCTGGAGAGTGTGGTGGAAAGATAGCCTTCAGCATCTAGCGCTCAGCAAGTCGGCATTTTCTGAAACCCCGAAGCGTAGCGAGGGGTCAATATAAGCTCGATGCTTCTGATAGGGAAGAGAGCAAAGGTGGGCAGCTTGCGCCCTCGGGTTTTGAAAGCACGTTGTTCCCTTAAAGGGTTTGGTGGCAATAGGGATCCCTCGCCTGCGCTCGGGATTTCAGAAGCAACTACGCTCGGGGTTTTAGAAACTAGCAGACCAGGTTTTCCCGCGACAGCTTCAACCCATCCAGGTTCCCCAGCACAGTTACGGCGACCTTGTCAGAATGAAAAAGGCAGTTGGCCATTTCGCACATCTCCTCGCCCGATACCGACTCGATCTGCTCAATGGTCTCGTCCAGGCTGAAGAAGCGCTTGAAGTACATCTCCTGGCGGGCCAGGTTGGACATGCGCGAGGTGCTCGACTCCAGGCTCAGCATCAGGCTGCCCTTGAGCTGGTCTTTGGCACGACGCAGCTCGTCGGCCGGAATCGGTTCTGACTTCAATTCACGGAACTCGGCTAGAACGGAATCCACCACCTTGCGCGTGGACTCCAGAGACGTGCCCGCATAGATGGCCATGCAACCGGTATCGCGGTAGGGATTCAGGTCGCTGTAAATCGAATAGACCAGGCCCTGTTCCTCGCGGATCTTCTGGAACAAACGCGAGCTCATGCCGCCGCCCAGCACGGTATTCAGCACATAGGACACGTAGCGCTTTTCGTCTGAGATGGGGTGCGAGGGAACGCCGACACAGAGCTGCACCTGCTCCAGCGATTTCTTGTTGCGGGTGATGACGCGCGGTGTGATCTCCGGCGCAGGCAGATGGAAACCGTTCGGCACGGCGGCCAGTCCGGCGAAGCGCTCCTTGATGAGCTGGACAAAGGCGTGGTGGTTCAGATTGCCCGCGGCTGAAATGATCATGTTGTTGGGAGAGAAGCGCTGGCGGTAAAAATCGAACAGCCTCTGCTGCTCAAACGAGCGCACCGTCTCCTTGGTTCCCAGGATCGGCTTGCCTAGAGGATGGTCCTTCCAGAAATTCTGCGTGAAGATTTCGTGGACAAGATAATCCGGGTTGTCCTCATCCATCTTGATCTCTTCCAGAATCACGCCTTTTTCCCGGACGATATCCTTGGAATCGAAAGTGGGATTCAGCACAAGATCGCTCAAAATGTCGATGGCGACGGGAACGTGCTCATCCAGGACCTTGATATTGAAGCAGATGGTCTCTTTGCCGGTAAACGCATCCATGTTGCCGCCGATGGAATCCACCTGCCGGGCAATGTCGCGCGCGGAGCGGTTCTTGGTCCCTTTGAAGACCATGTGCTCGGTGAAATGAGAGATACCGTTGAGTTCAGGCGACTCGTCCCGCGATCCGGTCTTCATCCATATGCCAATGGCGATGGAGCGAATATGCTTCATCTCCTCACTCAGCACGATCAAACCGTTAGGAAGAACCTCGCGTTGAATATTGCGGGGCTCACTTAAAGGAGGACGGGTTAGGACTGCAGTTTCCATCTCAGGCCCCATAATTTGATTCTTACACACTGGAAATGGTCGTACGGCTAAATATATGTCTTTATAAATCAATAGTTTATGACACCCTTAGTCGATTCACACGCATTTTGGCCCTTGAAGTGTAAAATTTGAGGCGTAAAGCGATTTACTATGCCTGAAATGATCCACGACGGCCTTCTTGGTCTTGATTATCAAGAGCTTAGCGGCATTGCACAAAAACATGGGCAGCCCGAATATCGGGCACGCCAGCTCTTTGATGCGCTATACCCGCAGCGGCTTGCCGGGCTCGACTCCGTCTCCACTTTGCCCAGGGAGTTCCGTGCAGCATTGAAAGAAGAAGGCCTGGAGATACGGCATCCGCGCATTGAGAAAAGCTTTCAATCTACTGACGGAACCATCCGCTATCTGATTGCCCTGGCTGACGGTGAAACCGTGGAAACCGTCTGGATGCCCGAAGGCGATGGTGGAGAAGCCGGCGACGGCACCGAGGCAGGGGATTCAGACTGGAGTCGCGCCACGATTTGTATTTCCAGCCAGGTGGGTTGTGCCGTCAACTGCCAGTTCTGTCTCACCGCGCTACTGGGAGTAAAGCGCAACCTGAGCGCTGGCGAGATTGTGGGCCAGGTGATCGCGGTGCTGAATGACCGGCAGGTGGATCTGGAGCGTCAGCGCGTCAACATTGTTTTTATGGGGATGGGCGAACCGTTCCTCAACTATCCACAGTTCATGAAGTCGGTGCGGCTGCTGGTGGAAGGCGTGGGCTTCCCGGAATCACGCATGACGGTCTCCACCTCCGGCATTATTCCCCGGATTCCTGATTTTGGCGCCGAGCCGGTCCGTCCGAAGCTGGCCATCTCGCTCAACGCCTCCAACGACGAAGTGCGCAGCCGCATTATGCCGATCAACAAGAAATGGAACCTGGAGATGCTGATGCAAGCCGCGCGCGACTTTCCTCTGCGCAACCGCGAGCGCATCACCTTTGAATACGTGCTGCTGGATGAGGTGAATGACAGCGCTACCCACGCACGAGAGGTGATTGAGCTGGTGCGCGGCATCCGCTGCAAGGTGAACCTGATCGCGCTGAATCCAGGTCCGGGCATTGAGTTCGGCATGCCGGCGGAGCAGCGCGTCCAGGCGTTCAAAGACCTGCTGGTCAAGGCGGGAATCCCTGCATTCGTGCGCCGGCCGCGCGGGCGGGACATCTATGCCGCGTGCGGCCAGCTCAAACGGACCGTGGCCTAAATTTCGGCGATTTTTGGCAATTCTGGCGATCCTCTCCTGTGGCCCCCTGCTCATGTTCCTCAGCCAGCCAGACCCCCACCCCCTATGGCCTCGACTATGATTCCACAAGACTTAGCTTCATCAACCCAGGAAATTTGCCTCTGAATCATGTCCCAATCACGTCGAATCGGCCTCAAACTGCGTCCAATTTGCTGTCAATGCCGTTCATTGTGCGTCCATTTTCGGCTGAATGCTGAATGCTGAGTGCTGTTTTTCAAAGATCCATACCGCTCACACCCTGAGGCGCTGCCGGAGTATAGCGCCTTTTTATCAGCGAATCAAGCACGAATCCGTACAATTGACAAAGCAACCCTGCGGAGCTGTTCATTTTCGCACAGCTCTTCTCCGTCTATTGCCCTGCAGTCACCGCCGCGCATAAAAAATAATAGTCGGCTGAATAGCGGCTTCTGAACTCCATCTCCCCGCTCGACGAACTGCACTCCGCGGCCGCAGGCGCAAGCCCGGCAACCGTATTGATCCGCAGAACGCTGCTCACGCTGCTGAAAATGCCGCTTCCGGAGTGTCCCGTCACGCTCAGCAGCAGCCATGGGATCGCGCCGGGCCCTGGCGCGTCCGCTTTGGCGACCATTCGGGCCGTAATCTCACTGCCATCGTTGTGGCGCCATGTGGGACCGCCAAAATGCGTTCCGATGGAATTGCCATCCTGGTCGTGAAGCTGTGCTTCCGGCGCTTTCAGCACCCATGTAGGCCTGCCGTCAACGTCAGGCCGGCAACCGTAGATCTGGAACCCTGACGCGCGCGCCACCAGAATAAGTTCTTCGCCCTCAGGCGCCCGGATCGCATCGGGGACATTTGGCTTTTCCACGGCGAAGATTCTAGCATTCACAAGTCCGACATCTCACTTCTCCGGCTTTTGTGCAGCGGTGCGCGCCGCTGCCAGAATCGACCCCATTAGCATAGCGAATACACTGCGATTAGTCTCAGGACCATTCGAATAACCGCATTGTTTTCTTAATTTTGCAGGCAATGACGGCTCCCTTCCGCCTGCCCCGCGCAGATTAAGGATTCTAATCTGGCATTAACTTCGCTCTAATCTATGCCCCGCAAACTTGAATCGCTCTGGTACGATTACGCGCAGAGTGTGGCCTGCAACCAGGGTTAGGGGAATTCGATGGGTTCGTTTCTTCACAAACTTCTTCGCGGCGCGGTACTGGGGATGATGCTCCTGCTTGCAGGAACAGCCAACCTGGTCTGCCTGAGTTTTGACGCCGACGATGACGAAGATACTCCGCCCATCAGCGTGGAGCTCAACATCGTTGCTCCCTGCAAAAAATGTATTCACGTACCCAAACCTCATTCTCATGCACGGACCTTCCGTCTTCGGGATGAAAAGCCGCTGACTACGCAACTGGCGTCCGCGGTCTTCGCATCACCCATTCTGCTCGACCAGGAATCTCCGCAACTCCTGGTTCCTCTCCGGCGCTAAAGCCCGGTCTATCTCTCTTTTCGTCAGCTACAGCAGGACCTTCAGCATTAGCGCGTGTATCAAGCCATGCCGGCACTGAAACTAGGCAGCGAACATTGATGATCGGTACGGTTCCCTGCGCAGCTCCGCCTTCCTGCCAACGAACTCGACGAACTCCGGCGCCACCAACACAACCAGGCAAGTCCCAACACTCGTTGCGCACGTTGCACGACTCGAAAGTTGCACGGCTGCAAGTTCCGTTCGACTTGCAAGTTTGCACGTTCATCCTGCGTTTCCGGGGGAGAGCTGGACCGCATCTCGTCCAGCGATGCCCTGGCAACACGGGACCTGTGCACCCAGGGACCGCGTTACCAATTTTCCGCTGCATGCCAGCGGACTAAAAAACAATGAGCTCCGCCCGACGGTCGGCGAGGAGCTTGGAAAGGAGGGTCTTACTGAACAATTGAGCTTTCTATT
>JBGPZS010000479.1:0-3541 GCA_041493865.1 Terriglobia bacterium | reverse complement strand
GCGGCGTACGGAATTCATGGGTGACGGAATCAAGCAGCGCGGAACGCAGGCGCTCGCTTTCACGCGAGGCCTCGGTGTGGGTCAGGCGTTCAACGGCGTTGGCGCGTTCGATGGCGGTCGCGATCAGGCTGCCCACGGCCTCCATGGTTTCCCGCGAGGGGATCTCTCCGGAGATGCCGAAGGCCCCCACGGTCCTGATGCCCATGCGTAAAGGGCCCACAGCAAGCCTGTGCTGGCGATCGAAAAACAACTCGCCGCGGGCGGCCGCGTCTCTCAGGTGCTCTGCGGGGACTTCCTGGAGATCGGGACCGGAGCGGTACGTCTGGTCCCTGGCGGAGAGATAGACGGCAGCTTCCCGGGCGCCAAAGGTCTCCGTGACAAAACGGGGGACGGTTTTCAGCAGCTCCAGAACGTTTTCCGCAACCAGTAACTGCTGGCTGAAGGTATAGAGCCTCTCCACGTCTTGCCTGCGCTGATGTGCTTCCAGGGTCTGCCGTCGCGCCCGCTCAGAAAGATTGCTGGCGATGACTGAGGTCACAAAGAACGCGACAAGCGCCACCCAGTTTTGCGTGTCCGCGATGGTCAGGGCTCCCACAGGAGGCAGAAAAAAGAAATTGAAACACAACGCCGATGCCAGCGACATGGGGATGGCATAGCGCAAACCCCATGCAGCGGCGATCGCAAGAATGGCAAGCAGAAAGCTCAACGCCGCGGTTGTAGGATTGACGTGCAGCAATTTCACGTATACAAGAACGATCAGCGCCATCAGTGCGGCGCAGGTCAGTGCCCGGAACGTTGCTTGCACAGACGGTCTCACGCGCTGATTGTAGCTGATGCATAACTTTGCGTGCCGAGGAGCGTTGTGCCCAAAACTCCGGAACAATGGCTGGAACAAGCGGCCCCGGAAAAACATGCCGGGACCTTCAAGGTATTCCTTGGCTACGCTCCTGGAGTGGGTAAGACCTATAACATGCTGAGCGAGGCCATCCGCAGGAGCAAGCGCGGTGAAGACGTGGTGATCGGCGTAGTGGAGACCCACGGGCGAAAGGGCGTTGCCGACCTGATCGGGCAGCTTTCCGTAGTGCCGCGCCGGCAGCTGGAATACAAGGGCACGATGTTCGATGAGATGGATGTTGACGCAATCATCGCCCGCAAGCCGCAGGTGGTGCTGGTGGACGAACTTGCTCACACCAACGTGGAGGGCAGCAAACACAAAAAACGGTACGAGGATGTGCTGGAGATCCTTGAAGCAAAGATCGACGTTCTCTCCACGATGAATATTCAGCACCTGGAAAGCGTTACGCCCACGGTACAGAGCATCACCGGAATTCAGATCCGCGAGACAGTCCCGGACTGGGTGCTGGAGCGAGCGGACGAAGTGGTACTGGCCGACCTGACGCCGGAAGCGCTGCAAACGCGCATGCGTCGTGGAGACATCTATCCGGTGGAGCGCGCGGAGAAGGCGTTGACAAATTTCTTTCGCGCCGGAAATTTGCTGGCGTTGCGTGAGCTGGCCTTGCGCCACGTAACGCATTCTGTGGACCGCAGCCTGGAATCGTATCTCCAGCGCAAGCACATTGACCAGAATTGGGGCGTGAGCGAACGCGTGGCCGTCTGCATCAGTTCCAATCCTGCGTCGCAACAGTTGATTGCCCGCGGCGCGCGCATGGCCCATGGCCTGGATGCAGAGTTCTACGTGATCCACGTGGAGACGGGAAAGATGCGGCCCGAAGAAAGAACGCGCTCGCTGACGGCGAACATTCGCTTTGCGGAAAACCTTGGCGCCAAGGCCGTCCAGCTAAAAGGAAACGTTGTAGCTACCACGGTCGCGGATTTTGTGCGCGAACACAAAATTACGCAGGTGATCTTTGGCCGCTCCGCCGTACACGGCTGGCGCAAATACCTGTACCTGGCCGCCATGAACCGCTTTCTGGCCAACGCGCCCGCGGTGGATGTGCACATTGTCACCCAGGAATCGAGCTGAGATGGCAGAGAGAAGCCGCATCCTGGTAGTGGACGATGAGACGCAAATCGCGCGCGTTCTGAAGACCACGCTGGGCGCACAAGGCTACGAAGTCAAGACCGCCGCCGATGGAGAGAGCGGATTGAATCTGGCGATGGACTGGATCCCTGACCTTATCGTCACCGATCTTTCCATGCCGGGGATGACGGGCATTGAGCTCTGCCGCTCTGTGCGCGAGCGGTCGCAGGTGCCCATCATCGTGCTCTCCGTACGCGGCGAGGAGAAGACCAAGGTTGAAGCTCTTGACGCCGGCGCGGACGACTACGTGACCAAGCCATTCAGCGTGAATGAACTGCTGGCCCGCGTGCGCTCCAACCTGCGCCGCGTAGCCGCTACGCAGGGAGCAACAGCCACCGTGGTAGAAGACGGAGATTTCTATATCAATCCGGAATCGCGAGTGGTGCGGGTGCGCGGCAAAGATGTCCATCTCACGCCCAAGGAATTTGAACTGCTGGTGTTTATGGCCCGCCATCCCAACAAAGTGCTGACGCACCGCGTGCTTCTCAATGCAGTGTGGGGCGGCGAAAGCGTGCAACAGCCCGAGTATCTGCGGGTCTTCATCAACCAACTGCGCAAGAAGATCGAGCCTCAGGAAACTCCGCAGTACATCGTCACCGATCCGTGGGTGGGCTACCGATTCCAGCCTACCGGCGCCCCGCCCCTATAAAAACAACCCTTATAAAACATTTACAAACTCCTTAGCCTCTCCTTACGCCTGATGCGGTCAACTGAAATGTTTGCCACATGCATCTAGGTTTACGGGTGCCCCAGGGTGTGGTTCGAACGCATGCGAAAGGTATGGATTGCTGCTATGAATGCAGAAAAATGTCGGTTCCCAATCAAAATGATCTGTAGCGGCACAGTGCTGGTTGCACTGTGTTCGATGGCCCAACTCCGCTGCTTTGCCCAGAGTTTTCCGCCAGACCAGAAAGTAGTTGCCGATTCATCCAGCGGATCGAGCAACAACACGAACGTTAACGCATCCAGCGTGAGCGTGAATGCCGAGATCCTGAAAGAGTTGCAGCAGATGCGTGCGCGCATTGCAGAACTGGAGGAAAAACTCAAGGCGCAACAAGGGGGCGCGCCGGCTCTGGCAAATGCCACGGTAACAAACGTGCAACCGGTAACGGCTAGCATGAGTAGTTCAGCCGCAACACAACCATCGATAGCGCAGGCTGGCAGCGAGCAGACCACCAAGCAGGAAGTAAAGGAGCCCGCCGCGCCTTTCGCTTTTGCCGACTGGACCTGGCTCAACGGCAATCCGCGCAACAAGAACGTGGTGTGGGACTCGAAGTTCTTCACCCCGGAAATACGCTTCGATGCGAATTTCATCAGCAGCTTCAATCATCCCCGGGACGACAGCCTCGGGGGGTCGACCGAGACTTTTCGCTCCAACGAAGTCCAAATAGAGCAGATCAGTTTCGGCGGCGATTTCCACTGGCAGGATGTCCATGCAAGAATCCTGACTATGGGAGGGATGTTCGGTGTCACCACGCCGCGCAACGATGCCAGCCCGGG
>JBGPZS010000408.1:0-4224 GCA_041493865.1 Terriglobia bacterium | reverse complement strand
GCTCCCGCTGCGTGGCCGCAAGCAGGCGCAAACCCTGGAAATGGATGATCGAAAAACGGCGATGCAAGCGGCAGCCTGAAGTTCCGCGGGGGCACATCGCCAAGACAGCATTGCTCTCGCGGCGGCAATCTTCTGCCTGGCTCCTCAACTGGAACTGCCCTCTTTCATGTTCTGCGACGGCTTGGGCCCGGATAGCGTGAACCCGGGCAACTTGAGGTCCCAGGCGAGGTTGAGCAGGCGCAGGGCCGCGATCCCATACCAGTTCATGTCGATTTCGTACCAGGCAAGGCCATGACGGGGTGACTGAGGCCGCGCGTGATGGTTATTGTGCCAGCCTTCACCGAAAGTGAGCATGGCGACCCAAAAGCTGTTTTTAGACCTGTCACCGGTGACAAACCGCTGCGATCCCCACATGTGCGTAGCAGAGTTCACCAGCCATGTGGCGTGTAGACCAAGCACAGTCCGAAAGAAGATGCCCCACATCAGGTATTGCCAGCCACCCACAACCAAAATGATCAGCCCCAATGCAGTAATGGGAACCCAATGCCATTCGCTGATCCAGAGATGGAACTTGCTTTTGCGCAGGTCAGGAACGTAAGGCAGGAGTTCCTGCGACTTGTTATGCATGGCCTTGCCGGTAATGACCCAGCCAATGTGCGACCACAAGCCGCCATCGCAGGGAGAGTGCGGGTCACCTTCTTTGTCTGCGTTCTGGTGGTGCAACCGGTGTGCCGCGACCCAGGGAATGGGTCCACCTTCCAGCGCCAATGTGCCGCAGACCGTCAACACGTATTCAACCCACTTGGGCGCTTTGTAGCCGCGATGGGTGAGGAGCCGGTGATAACCCATACCGACGCCGAGGCTTATGGTGATCCACCACAACAGAACTGCCAACGCCAGCGCTTTCCAACTGAACATGAAGAGCGCGGCAACGGCGCCGATATGAAACAAAATCATCAACAGCGTTGTGACCCATATGATGGGCTGCCTGAACGTCTTGTCACCTTTGAAAGTCGCCGTCATTCTCATGAGTGCTTTCTCAATCTAGTTCGATGATGCATTTGATCAGTAAAGAAACGGAGAGAACGTAATAGTTGTGTAATGTTTATTGCATGCAGAATTGCACACGAGATTTGCCGCGGATTTGGGGCAGAGAAGATCAACACTGGTGGAGCGCGGGCCGCGGATATGGCTTGGCGTGCAGTTCCACTTTCCTTTAGAGATTAGTGCAGGCGTTTCAAGTCCTCTGGCGTAAGACGTGGTGCGCTGATCATCCGGCATTTGTGGACTGCCTCGGCGATGGCCAAGTACTTATCCTGGGTCCCTGCGGCGACCAGCACACCGCATTGGGGGCAACGGGACTCCGTGATTGTGTTCTTCCCAGGATGGACCTGGTGCACAAACGGGAAACGTTGGCTTGTGACCATACTTACCTCGATCTCAAAGACACAAACAGCTATAAAAATTTGGCGGGCTGGAGCTGCGAGCAGAATACATGATCGAAGAACGGGACACTGTTCACTTTTATACAGGGAAGACTTAATCACCCGAGCCAAATCTGAGAGTTACGGTACAGCCCTGGGATGCTGGAGATTGGGGTGTTCAATCCAGAACAGACTTCCGCCACGCCGTAATGAGACCATTTATTAGTATTCATCCATAGGGAGGACCGCGATTGATTGAGCGGGAGAACTCCCAACGCCACGCCGGACCGTCCCGGCAGTCTTCCAAGACAAAGCAGTGCAACAAAACACTTCCAGTGAAATGGCGCACGGAGGGAGCAACGTTGTTCCCGAAAGGAGAGATTTTCAAATCATGCAGCCGAACCAACGGACAACCACCGCGGGAAACCAGGTAAACAACAAGATCCTTCTATCAATTTCCGACAAGGAGTACGCCCTGATTCGCCCTCACCTGGAAGCTCTCAGCATGCCTCACCATCTTAGTCTCTACGAGCCGGGCCAACCGCTGGAGTTTGTGCATTTTCCGAATACAGGCATGGTGTCTCTTGTAATTGCGACCGAAGATGGAAAGACCGTTGAAGTAGGGGAGGTTGGCAGGGAAGGTTTTTCAGGGGTACAGGCAGCGGTTGGCATCGACACGAACCAGGTACGCGAGATTGTACAAATCGCAGGAGACGGGTTGAGGGTGAAAATTGGCGTATTGAAAAGCGTCTTGCAATTAGCTCCAGGTCTGGAACGGATTCTGACTCGCTATGCAGTAGTTCAGGGGATGCAATTCGCACAAACAGCCGCGTGTAACCGGCTCCACAATATTGAACAGCGCCTGGCGCGCTGGCTGCTCATCACGCAAGACAGAGTGGATTCCATGACGCTCGATATTACCCACGATTTCCTGGCGACGATGCTAGGGACGGACCGCCCCACCGTAAGCCTGGCGGCCGGTATCTTGCAGGACAAGAAGGCCATCGAATACACGCGTGGTGCAGTGCAGATCCTGAGCCGCACGAAACTCGAAGAGAGCGCCTGCGAGTGTTACGGAGTTATCCAACAGTATAATCACGAAATTGGACTGAATTAGTCTAATGTAGGATACCCTACCGACAGTAATCCTCCTCCACAATTAAGATTTGGTCTGAGAGGCCCACTTGGCCTAAAATGGGCAAAGACAAAAATGTAAAGGCGCCTCATTTTCGAATGCGCAAGCTTTTCTGGATTTGACGTGAGGGCCACGCAACACGGGAGGAGGCTTCCATGGCAAAACAGCGCAGCAGCACACTTCCCGGGGGAATGACGAAGGCGGCACATATCGCTATCCCAAGGACACCCATCAAAAAAATACGCCTTTTTGATCCCAGCACCTTTCTGGCGGAAGCCGGCCTGGGCAGGGCAATTGTCGAACTAAAAACAGGGCAGATTGTCTTTTCACAAGGAGATCCGGGGGAAGCTGTCTTTTATATCCAACGCGGCAAGATCAGGGTAAGCGTCATCTCCGCGGGTGGCAAGGAAGCGACCATTGCCCTGCTGGGCGAAAAGAACTTTTTAGGGGAAGAGTGCATTGCTAACTCCCAGCCGTTGCGCACGGCCACGGCGACGGCAATGTCGGAGTGCGCGGTCCTCAAGATCGAGAGGCAAGAGATGGTACGCGCCCTGCATGAGCACCATTCCATCTCCGACATTTTCGTTTCCTATCTGCTCTCCCGCAGCCAGCGCGTTCAAGAGGACCTGGTAGACCATCTTTTTAATTCCAGCGAAAAGCGCCTGGCGCGAGTGCTTTTGCTTCTCGCCCAATTTGGCAAGGATGGCACGCCGGAAACCGTGATTCCCAAGATAAGCCAGGAAGTGCTGGCTGAAATGGTTGGGACAACGCGGGCGCGTGTCAATTTCTTTATGAATCGATTCAGGAAATTAGGATTTATCGAGTACAACGGCTCAATCCAGGTTCACCCTTCACTCCTGAACATAGTCCTTCATGACTAACTAAAAGGCGCCCGGCAGGCGCCGTTGGCGGTGCTCCGCGAAAAGACGCTTCGCGGTTTATGGTAAGTCGGGCGAAGCAAGCCCATCACCATTGTGCAGCTTCGTCGCTACCAGAACTGCCAATATCGTGGCCGTACTGCGAACATTTACCGCGATCCTAATAAGAGCGTCTGACACGGGCGGATGGTGTTCCGCCAGCCCTTCAAGACGCGTGCTGACGTTGTGAAGTTGGTCAACTTCGTCCAGGATAGCTTCAAAGGCCATGGTTGGGCCCTTTCTTTACGGGCTAAGGAAAGAAAGCTTCAGATGGACTGCTTAGTTCAGAGGACCTGAAAGAGGAGAAGGTGATAACCACCTCATTTACGATTATATCACACCATAAAGAGCGAAGCGGGCTTTGAAACACAGAGGAACAGAGGAAGCGGAGGAGGAATCTCACAGTTCAGAAAATGCGAGAAAGGACAAGGCACCAGAAAGAGAGGCGGACAGCGTTGACTGGCCGCCTCTTTAACTCAGGAGCAGGAACTTCAGGAATTGAGTGAGGCGCTGCGGATGTTCGGCCAGCGCTTGATGGAACGCAAGTTGCCGGTCTTCCAGTCAGCGTAATCGGTTTCCAGTGTAAAGCTGGGCTCGATGACGAAGTGCATGGCGGTCTTGTCTTCGAAGGCGATGTCAATGCAGTGGTACTCGCCCATGGTGAAGAACTCGACGTAGTCGAGGGCCTTGCCTTTGGCTTCTTCAAAGCGGTGGAAGCTGCGTCCGGGATAGCGGCGGATGGTGGTCT
>JBGPZS010000493.1:0-3371 GCA_041493865.1 Terriglobia bacterium | reverse complement strand
CGCCTGTGGAGTTCGCAGCCGAGGGCGGCTGCGCTCCACCTTCTGCGTTCAATCCAGGCGAATTCTTCTCCGCCCTGATGAAGCAGGTCTACATCGATCAGCAATACGTTCCGCGTGACATTCTCTCCCCAGTGGACTTTGAGGACCGCGCGGAGCTGGAAGAGCTGCTTTCAGAAAAGCGCGGAAGCCGGGTGGAAATCCTTGTCCCGCAGCGCGGCGAAAAACGCTCACTGATTGATCTGGCCGCGCAGAACGCCAAGCAGTCGTTCGACCAGCGCTTCCGCGTGATGAAGCCGCAGGCCAAGGCCGTACAGGAAGCCTTGCAAGACGCGCTCGGCCTGCCGGATATTCCCAAGCGCATCGAATGCTTTGATATCTCGCACATACAGGGCGCTGAAACCGTGGCCTCCATGGTGGTTTGGGAAGAGGGTGCGATGAACAAAAACGAGTACCGCAAATTCATCGTGCGCACGGTGACGGGCGTGGATGATTTTGCGTCGATGCGCGAGGTGGTCACACGCCGTTACAAGCGCCTGCGCGACGAAAACAAACCCTTCCCGAGCCTGGTGCTGGTGGATGGCGGGCTGGGCCAGCTTCATGCCGCGGCCCAGGCTCTGGAAGAGCTGGGCATCACCAACCAGCCGCTGGCGGCGATCGCCAAGAAAGAAGAGATCATCTACGTTTTTGGCCAGGAAGACGATCCGGTGGTGCTGGACCGCCATTCACCCGTGCTGCACCTGGTGCAGATGGTGCGCGACGAATCACACCGCTTCGCCGTCACCTTCCATCGCAAGCGCCGCCAGATGCGCGACCGCAAATCCGAATTGCTGGAGATCCCCGGCGTGGGCGAGCGCACACGGCAGCGTTTGCTGCAGCATTTTGGCAGCGTGCGCGCGGTGCAGCAGGCGGACGCAACGGCGCTGGGCGCGGTACTGACCAAGAGCCAGGCAGCGGCGGTGCTGAGGCACTTTCAGGCAGAAAATCGCGCCACAGATTCACACTGATAAGCACGGTTTGACCATCTGTAAAAAGGCGTGAATCCAAAGGGCCGCTCCGGCTGTTCTCAGGGCTTAACTACAAGATTCAGCGTTTTCGTGTCGGCATCTCCCGTACTGTCTTTCACCGTGATCTTGATCGAATAAGTGTTTGCACTGGCGGCAGCCAGTACCCCGCTAATAATGCCCGTTTTCGAATCAAAGATCAGGTCCTTTGGAAGCTTTTCAACGGTCCATGTGTAGTCTGGAGAACCATCGGTTGCCGAAAGTTGCAGCGTATACGGCTTCGTTTCGAAGCCGTCAGGAAGCGCATCGGTCTTGATCGAGACTTTCTTCAACTTGTCCTTGCGCTTGTCGTCGGCCTTGAAGAGAACGTCGAAAATGTCGGCCAGTTTCTGCGTGGCCTTATCGCTGAACATGCCGGCCAATGCACCAATCGTGAAAATGCCATAGGGGTTTATGTCCTTCACTGCGGACGGAGTGCCGGCCACCAACCCGCCGCGGAGCGCGGCGTAAAAGACCAGGGCCAGCGCCATACCAAGAAATGGCCGCGCCACATACCACCAGGTCCAGCTTGATTTCAAAGTAGTGTTCCCGGAGAAGTCAACCAGAGACTGCAGCGCGTGAATGAAGCTGCCGAGCGCGCCGGCCAGAAGCACCAGGAGAAGCAGCCTTGCATCCGGGCCAATATCAAAGCTGTAGCCACACCAAAAAAGTTTTCCGTAAGAGATAACCTGCAGCGGCAGCGAATTAGAGAACGCTTCGCCGTTGACCACATCGATATACACAGTCCCGCGATCTAATTGGCGGTCTAGCTTGGCGCGCAAGTCGCCATCCCGTGTGAGTTCGGTAGTGCCAAGCGCGTTTCCGTTAATACGGACCTTCGATTGGCTGGAAAAGTTGCTCCCCGAAACTGTAAGTGACGGTATCGGGCTGTTGTAATTCACGGTGTTCGGGACAACTTTGGTAATAATCGGCACCGGAGTGGGAGCCGGCGGGGGAGTTGTTTGCCCCGTAGAGCCTGTTCCCGAGGTAGTGGAAGATTGGCCGGGAGCCTGTCCAGTGTTTACAGTTGCAGCCGCAGAGGAAACAGACTGCTGGGCAGTCGTCGTGGAATCTGGGGGAAATTCCACGGCCAGCAATCGAAAAATGGAATAGCACAGGAGCATGGCGAGCAGGATGAGATAACAACCAATGGCGTCCCTGACGAACGGAGACATAGTGTCGGGTGCTTTTTCACCATTGCCAGCGGCAGGAGAAGTGGAAGCTGCAGAGGCTTTGGCTTTACGGCGCTGCCATGCCCGTATCCCAAGCACAATCACCAGGAAACCAAGAATCACCAGAACAACCCATAAGCACCCCATACGCCCTCCTCGGGACGGAATTTACCCACTTGTGAGTTCCCAATGGTAAACGGAATTCAGGGCCCAAAGCCTTTGGTTGATTTGCGGCGAGGTTATTCTAATGCCGCCAGGAACCGGCTGCTAAGCAATATTACGCAATGGTAGTGGGTCAGTTTGAATTTTTCAGGCAAAACGCAAGGTCCCTCGCCCCTATTCCCACCCCAGCACGCAAAAAACGCGCGTGCCGGGGGCCCCGGGTTCGGGCGCTGAAGACAGCGCGCCCTCATTGACGGGGCTCGGGATGACGAACCTTGGAGTGGCGTAATAGGATTTTCCCCAGCATATTTCAAACTGACCCCAGGTGGCCGCTCTCATGAGTTATCTCTCATGGTCGCCGTGGCACGCCATATCAATCACCACTGTGCTGGCGAGGATCAGAACATCGTCTTCGCCCTGCGAGATTTGCACGCCATAAGTATCGGACCACGTGAACCACTGCTTGGAGACTTCAGCCACCGCGCTTCCATTGCGAGTGAAGACATATTGGTGGTCCATGAAATCGCCCGCAGCGACCAGATCGTTCGGGCAGGCACGTCGACGGTGAATGTGCATTTGAAGAAGGTGAACAGCTCCTTGCTCACTGTGGCGAGGAGTTGATCGCCTTTTGAGATCTCGTAGGTAGGTCCCCAACTGAGCAGCTTCTGGCGAATGAATGCGAGCTCATTTCCTGCCATATCCTGGAAGGAAAGCTGATTGCCCAGGCTGAAGGCTTTGCCGTCCACAAAGAAGCGGTCCCGATCGTTTTGATCCTTAATGACGAAGTCGTCACCCCAGGAGAACAGCTTTTGTTTCATGAGATAAATCATCGGCTACTCCGCAGAGATCGATCTACTTTACCAGCAGCAGCACGCCAACGCAGACCAGGGCGGCGGCGATCCAGCGGCGGCGGTCGACGTTCTCATGGAGGAAAAATTTAGCCAGCACCGCCGAGCAGATGAAAGTGAGAGATGCGGACGCCGGCGCCACCAGGCTG
>JBGPZS010000407.1:0-4225 GCA_041493865.1 Terriglobia bacterium | reverse complement strand
TTTAAGGCGCCGAGCGCTGTCTGCATAACACAGATATGCGACTCCATGCCGCACAGCAGCAGTGTATTTCGGTTGGCCAGCGTACCGACAGCCGAACAGTATTCGCCGTTGCCGAAGCAGCCGAACTCCAGCTTGTCCACGGTGGTCACCACGGGCAGGAGAGAGCTGATCTCCTCGATCGTGGGCCCGAGGCCTTTTACATATTGCCTGCTCACAATGATCGGCAGAGCAAGAATGTTCGCCAGCCTGGCCAGAAGCTGAGCGTTGCGCACCAGCCGTTCTTTCTCATAGATGGGCGGCAATAACTTTTCCTGTATGTCGATGACGGCGAGCGCGCAATCTTCTGGACGCAGCGGGCGGCGCGCGGCTTCAGAGTAAGGGATGGTATCAATGAATGCAGTCGCCATGGTGAAATTGTAGCGCGGCAGCCTTCTGAATTCTGCATGTTCTGCAATGTCTTTTTCTGCAATCCCGAAGCGAAGCGAGGGAACCCTATTGCCACGTCAGGCGCAAAGGTCGTGAATGTCCAAGGCTCGGAAAGAGTTAGAAACACGTGAACAGTCAAGCGATATTGAAACTGCCCCGTCACATCATCGTTATGATAGGGATCCCCTCGCTTCGCTCGGGATGTTAGCAAGCCACTTCACCCATGCTCATCATGCGCCGGTATCGACTGGGCCTGCTGTTGGCTCTGCTGCCACGCTGTGGTCTGCCAGTTGTCTTTCGCGGTAGCGCCCTTGATCCATGGCGGAAGCTCCAACCTCAGATATTGAGCCAGTGACAGGGCATACGGTTCATAGAGCGCACGTAGTCGGCGCAGTTCTTCGGCGGCAGCAGTGCCATCGGCCAGTTGAAAGCCGGCGGCATGCAGGCCCTTGCGCAACTCTTCGAGCGCGGGCGGTGGCAGCCGGTCAAATCGGGCTTCCTTGTCCGGCGGAGCATTGAACACCTGGCTCAGGTCCACCAGCGCATGTCGTGCGATGGCGAAGGTCATTCGCGCCTGATATTGGCACATGCCTTCCAGGCCAACCATGGCCAGCGCGCAGACGTCGAGAATGGCCGTGAGCGACGCAATCCATGACTGGTTATCGTGCTGTGAGCGGAAGTACGCCAGCGCGGGATAAGACAAGTGGCTTTCCATCAGGTCCGCCGACCACAGCTCCCAATCCTGCAGCAGCTCTGTAAGGGCCTCCATGCCGTGTACGCCGCTTTGCCGGCGCAGCATCTCATAAGCCGTAGGTGGTGAGCCGGCGCGTGCGTCGAGCAGCGAGATCGTTACTTCGCGCCGCGAAAATGCCTGGTAGAGCACGGGCAGGTAGCCGATCACGAGCGCCAGGAAGCCAAAGCCGATGCCCGCTTCCAGCACCGTGATGAAACGTCCCAGTGGTGAGGCGGGCAGAACATCGCCCAGACCCAGGGTGAACAATGTGGTGCCGCTCAGGTAAAGCGCGTTGCCGAAGTCGCTGGCAAAAAGGGCGCCGGCAAGCTTGTCATGCAGCCCGTAGTGCAGCAGTCCGAATCCCATGACCAGAGCCAGGGCCCACAACCCGAGCAGCAGCAGCAGCGATAACGGCCCGTAATAACTAAGCAGGGAATCGCGCTTTTTCCTGGACCCGCGCATCGCCGCCAGCGCGGCCCAGAATTGCCATGTGGCGCGATAAAAGAGCCTTGTGAGCCGGAACTGGCGTGTAACGCGGCGCGGGAGCACAATGGTCTCAAACGTCTCCCACAGGACCACCAGGATGAGCAGAACACCGAGAATGACCGCAAAAAGTTTCACCAACAAGAATCTCCGCAAGCTTTAGATTATCTAAAATGCAGTAAGAACTGGAGCTTTTACTGATTCGGGGAAACCCCAAAGGACTCTGTTCCACGTGAAATCAATATTGCATCTGGCTCTAGGCTATCCTTATCTTGTGCTGCTGACCGCCGGTTTCCTGGAGCGGATAGGCGCGCCATTGCTGTTTTCCCCCGTTCTGGTGGCCGCCGGAGCGTTGGCCGCTTCGGGCCAAATGCGTTTCGATGTGGCCGTTTGGATCGCCCTTGCCACCTGTGTCGGCGGTGACACTCTATGGTACGAGCTGGGCAGAAAAAAGGGCGACTCCGTCCTTTCCATGCTTTGCCGCATCTCTCTTGAGCCGGATAGTTGTGTGCGCCGATCGAAAGTGTTCTTTGAAAAAGGCGCCAACCGCACTTTACTCTTTTCCAAGTGGTTGCCAGGTGTTTCCCACGTGGTGCCCGCAGTGGCCGGCTTGTCCGGGATCGAGCGCCAGCATTTCTTTATCGTCAACACCGCCGGATCAGCCATTTGGATAGTGGTCCTGATGCTCGCGGGATACCTCCCGGTGGAGCGCATGCATGTGGCTTCAGCCGTGGCCCCGATTGTGTTCGAAGCCAGTCTGGCCGTGCTGGCCGCGAACGTCGGCATCAAGTATCTGCAGCGGCGCAAGTTTCTGAAGGAACTGTACAAATCGCGTATCACTCCACAGGACGTGCGCCAGATGCTGGATTCAGGAGAAAAAATGGTGGTCCTGGATCTTCGCCATCCCCTTGATTCCGTCACCGATCCACGGACTCTGCCCGGCGCCATTCGCGTTTTGCCCGATGAAGTCACCAAACGCGCGGACATGCTGCCTAAAGACGAGGAGATCATCCTCTACTGTACTTGACCCAATGAAGCAACCAGTGCCCGTGTGGCACAACAACTTCAGAAACTGGGCATCACGCGCGTGCGTCCTCTGCAAGGCGGCTTCGCGGGCTGGAAAAATCTCGGCTATCCTCTGGCTGAGCCCACCGACGTTGCCTGGGTCACGGCCTTGCATTGAAACCATCATTCGGCACCCATGACAAGTTTCTCTTCGATGTCTTTCTCGGCTTGCTTCACGCTCTCTGGCGTGCCCAGGTCGCGCCAATAGTATTCATCGGCGCTGAAGGCCATGATTTTTTCTCCCTGGGCTGCCAGACGCAGATACGCCGGGATGATGGAGAAAATGCCGTCTTCCGTCAGCAGGGAAAAGATGCGCGGAGAGATCACGTGGATGCCGGTAAATGCAAGTTTCCGAGCCTGCTGCGCAGGTCGAACAAGTCCAGCCGCCTGCGCGCTCACTATCGGCCGGTCGCATAGCTGAAGCTGCTCGTTGAACAGCAGGTAACGCGAGGTCGGCCGCTCTTGGACCGCAAGCGTGGCCAGTGCATGGTTTTCCGTGTGAAACTGCACCATGCGCTGGAGATCTATGTTGCTGATGACGTCTACGTTGTGAAGAATGAAGGGCGTGTCCGCGCTGCCGGAAGTTTCGCTCAAAAACCAAGCTGCTTTCTTCAGGCCGCCGCCTGTGTCGAGCAAGATGTCTTCGCGGGAAACTTCAATGTGCATGCCAAAATTGCCGGCTGCTTTCAGGGTATCCATCACCATTTCAGCGTAATAATGCACATTGATAATCACCTCGCGAATGCCAAATTCGCGCAGACGAGAGAGCACGATCTCCAGCATCGTGCGTCCGCCGACCTCCACCAGCGCTTTGGGGCGATCGTTGGTTAACGGACGCAAACGCGTACCCAGTCCGGCAGCCAGCACCATGGCTTTCATTGGCCCAGTTTCTCCAACTCAAGATGCCGCAACACGACTTCCACCCCGTTTTCCCCGCGCAAATGCTTCGCCAATTGCTCGGCCAGAAACACCGACCGATGCTGGCCGCCGGTGCAGCCAAAGGACACGGTCAAACTCTTGAAGCCGCGGCCCTGATAGTTGCTGATGCTTGAATCCACCAATGACGTGGCGTTGGCCAGATACTGGTGCACGCTCTCTAGCTGGCTGAGATAGTCGATCACCGGCGCGTCTTTGCCGGTAAGGGCCTTGAAGCGCTCTTCGCGCCCGGGATTGGGAAGGCTGCGGACATCGAAAACAAATCCACCGCCGTGTCCGGTTTCGTCTTTCGGCGGGCCGCCACGGTGAAATGAAAAACTGAAAATTCGTACCACTAGTCTTTCCGCCAGGGAAGCCCGCCTGTGGCCTCTCGCTGGTGTGGCGGAGACGCCGTGCTTCTCCGCTTCCGCCGCCAGTCCCTGCAATTTCTCTGAAGTCACAATGCTCTTGAACGCCGCTGTGAGCGCAGGCATCGCGATGGGCAAATCGGCATGCTCCAGCAACCAGAGCAGGTTCTTCAGGGCGTACGGCACGCTTTGCAGGAAGTGGGCCTTGCGTTCATAAAAGCCGCGGAAGCCGTAT
>JBGPZS010000136.1:0-8948 GCA_041493865.1 Terriglobia bacterium | reverse complement strand
TGCCACCTCGGAAATTTGAACCGGTAGGCCTGGCTTTTGTCACCGGCTCCATTTCAGCCCCGGGAGGATGGGAATCCTATCAATATCGCTTCCCTAAGGAAGAGCGGCTTCGCGCCCTTTTCGTTGGACAGGGGCCCCAGGACCAGACCCCCCAGCCTATGATCAACATGCTTCTGCGGCATGGCGTGCGGTCCTGCCTGGAATACGTCAAGTCCGGCGACATCGCTAAGGCCAGAGAACAATCCAATCCGCAAATGTCTCCCCATCTTTCTTTTGTCGATACGGGCGGGCACGGGTATGCAGTGGTGCGCGTCAGCAACAATGACCTGGAGACGGAATTTGTCTGCATCGAGCGGCCGGTTAACCGGCACGACGTCCCCGACGGTGGCCCGCTGAATTATCGCGTCAAATTCCGTGCATCACTATGGCGTAAAGGCGAAACACCAAAGCTTAATACCAAAGTCGTGGAGGGTGACCCGAAGTTTTCCGTATGAGATCGGCCCACGATGAACAGAAGCACCCCGGCTCCCTCGGGCAAGCCACATTCGATTGGATACGAGGGAGGGTACCCCATCAATCTTCAAGCTTCCAAGCCTATAAATCGCCGAACCCAGGTACGATGCCAGCGCCGTGATCGGCCCCACTCCCGGATGCGTTTGCAGTAACCCAGCCACACGGTCTTTCTCCGCTGCCTGTTTCACTGCCTGGTCCAGTGGAACGATCCGTCCCTCCAGATCATCCAGCATCTGCAGCGATTCTTCCCGCCGCCGCGCCGTCCAACCTTCCAGCGGCAACTCTTCCAGCAATTTCCGTCCCGCTCTGGTCCACAGCTTGTGCTTCTGCTGCACTCCCTGATTCAGCGCCAGATGTTGCAGCTGGTTCTTTACCTGCCGCCTCATCCCCACCAGTTTGTGCCGATGCACCAGCAACTGCCGCAGATCCCGCTGTTCCTGGCTCGGTATCCATAAACGCGGAAACCTCTCCTGGATCATCAGCCGCAACAGCAACTCCGCATCCCGGCGATCCGTCTTCTGCTTCCTCACTTCCATGGCCCGAACCCGGCCCGCATCGCCCAGCCACAGCTCATGTCCCAGTTCGGCCAGCAAACGCTCAAACCACAGCGTGTTCCCACTGGCTTCCATTCCTACTCGCACCGAGCCCGATAATCCGCGGTAAAACTCCGCCGCTTCCTCCCGGGCGATTCTTCGTTCCGTCTGCTCTCCTGTTTCTGTGTCCACCATGGCGATTTGTTGAAAACTCGGATGGAAATCACAGCCTATAATCCTCATTGCGGCTCCTTTCGCTCCGAGTCTTGGTTTTCGCAAACTCAAATCTACTCGGCACTTCGATTGGATCCGTCGTTGTTATCCAATCAAACTCCGACGGCGAGGCTGGCTATTTAGCACGATCGCCCGCAATCCAGCTTCATGATATTCATGGTGAATGCGGTCACGTTGCTGAGGTGTTATTGCGGCATTATTTTACTAAGTACTTATCCCATAGACCGGACAAGTAGAAGATGATAACCAATGCTCCTACGATAAGAACGACGCGTCTGGCAGTTTTTCTGAAATCTCTCATAATTAAGATTCCTTGCACTCCGGCCTGCACTGCCTGTACCTGGCCATTTTGACGTACGTTGGCAGCACGAAGGCATCCGTGGCCTTTTGGGGCCTTTTACTGCATGATTCATGTCATACGCCGTACCGGATACGCCGAGACCCGCATACGGCCACAATGAGGCCATACCAGCTTGGCCATAATTCGGACATAATGAATTGCAAGTTGCTGGCTTAACAATCATTTGCATCGGCGCATTGGATTAGTAACCCGAGGCGCTATGTGTATTTCTTTCATCGGTCTAAATGAGTTCAAACAGCTCCCCATTAGGATCGTCGAGTGCCGTCGAGCGATGCGCAGCAGCAGTCTCTTTGGTTGGAAACAGTCTCGTGATGGCCTGATACCGGGTTCGAGTCATTCCTTCGGGTAATTCTATGATTCGCCATGGCATGGGCTGGATTCGCCTAGAAAAGACTTGCCGCCGTCTTTAGTGGGCTGCCGATTGGCATCTCCTCTACCTCGGGCGAAGTAATCGAAAGTGAAAAATCGATGACGTATCTGACGGTATTGGGGCAGAACAGGCAGGGTGTCTCCTGAATTTTCTGGAGGTCTTCGCTCACTACGCTCAATGGAAATGATCGCAAGCACTCCGTGCACGTCAATACCACAAAGGGAATGCCGCGCGAATCTTTGCCGTTTCGAGGTATCCACACCGGAGCGGATTCTCTCTCATGGTCCACGGCATGCACCGCAGAGGTCCGAATCAGATCGGCCACCATGCGCAAGAGCGCCTCTGGACTACTTAGACCCTTGCGATAGAACGCATCGGCAATGACGCCGCCGGGTACAGCGTCCCCTGAGTGATACGCGCCGCTCATGGCAATCACGGATATTTGTGGAAACCGGCGCCGCACAACGGACAGGAGCTCGAATCCTGACATTTGCGGCATGTTCAGGTCGGAAATCAATATCGCAGGAACCTTCCTTTTGATCTGCAAGAGAGCGTCAAAGCCGTGTAGTGCACTACTGACGTCAAATCCTGACGATTGCAGCAACATGACCAAACTGTCACGGACTGCCTTGTCATCGTCCACTAATAAAATCTCATATTTGGAAGGGTTGGACATTGGGAACCTCGCAAATCGCCTCCTCGCTAATTGGGAAATGGTTTCGCTAGGCATTCTCACATTCAGCAACTTACCTTGTCTGTTCAAAACAGGACAGATCACTCGGACGATTTAACTCTTAGGATTGGGCTTCTGGGCCTGGAGTTTAGCTTCGCCCCATCGAATCACATGACCGCATTTCGGGCATTGCGTTGCATTTTCCTTGAACTCTTTGAAAGCAGCTTGGACCGTTTCCAGATCACCTTCCAGCCCTGACGGGTAAGCGTTTCCGCAGTGATCGCACCGTATGAAAATGGCCGCTTTGGGCATGGGAAAATTTTACTTTCATGTTCAGACACTCTGCAATCGTTCGCTGGCGCGAAACAACACAAAACACACATCAGATGGATGTGGGCCCTTTCGCGCCTATTTGCGAAAGGGTGGGCTGATCTGACCCTCTGCCCAATCAAAAACCAATTACAATAAAAGATTCCGCCTCTCTCGCTGGGCCCTGCTGGCGGCCTGTCGAAATGCGTACGCCGGAAAGATGTTCACCACGGAGGTGCGGAGACACGGAGAAGAAGAAGGGGTGGATTTGCGAGTTGTGATTTGTGATTTGTGATTTCACCAAGTCAAAAATCGCCAATCAGAAATCGCCAATCACCACAATCGGGCAGAGCATCGGGTAAAAATGGCTGTATCGGACAAAGTAATTCCAAACGCGAAGGTAGCTGAGAGCGAAAGCATCGTCGTCCGCGGCGCGCGCGTGCATAACCTCAAAAACATTGACTTTGAGATTCCGCACAACGCGCTGACGGTGGTGACCGGCGTCTCCGGGTCAGGCAAGAGTTCCCTGGCCTTTGACACGATCTACGCCGAGGGCCAGCGTCGCTACGTGGAGTCGCTTTCGGCGTACGCGCGGCAGTTTCTGGAACGCATTGAGAAGCCCGACGTGGATCTGATTGACGGCATCGCGCCGGCGATTGCGATCCGGCAGAAGAATTCGACGCGCAATCCGCGCTCCACCGTGGCCACGGCCACCGCTCTCTTCGACTACCTGCGGTTGCTATACGCCCGCGTGGGCCGGACTTTCTGCCGCAAGTGCGGTCAGGAGGTAAAGAAAGACACGGTGGACGAGGTGGCGCAGACCGTGCTTGGGGTTGGCGAAGGGACGGGGCTGGGCGAAGGCACGCGGCTGAACGTGCTCTTTCCGGTGCAGCCCGTGGCCGCCGCGGCGACGCCGGCGGAGAAAACTAAAACTAAGGAAGCCCGCAAAAAAAAGAGCGCCAAAGCTGCTGCTGTGTCAGAGACTGCGACGGCGGCGCTGCGCGAGCGTTTGTTCGATCTGCGCAAAAAAGGTTTTGGGCGGCTCTTCCAGAACGGACGAATTTTTGAGTTTTCCACGCCGGAGTCGTTGCTGGATAGTGATTTCAGCCAGCCGGTCTATGTCCTGATCGACCGGATCGTGGTGGCGGCGGACCAGCGCTCGCGCATTGTGGACGCGCTCGAGACAGGGTATCGCGAGGCCGGAGAAACCGTCTTTGAATTAGCGCTTCGCGAGCCTGCGGCGCTTCGCTCGGAAACCGCGCCGCGCGAAGGCGAGACGGTCCGGCAGTGGCGCTTCTCACAGCGGTTCGAGTGCAAGAACTGCAAGATCAAGTATGAAGAGCCGGAGCCGCCGCTGTTTTCGTTTAACAATCCTTTTGGCGCATGCCCGCGCTGCCAGGGATTTGGCAACACCATTGATTTCGATTTGAACCTGGTGATCCCGGACGTGACCAGGACGCTGGGCGAAGGCGCGATTGAGCCGTGGACCAAGCCGAAGTATCGCACGTTCCAGACCGAGCTGAGGAAGTTTGCCAAGCAGAGCAGCTTGCCATTTGACGTGCCGTGGCAGGACTTGGACGCGGACCAGCAGCAGTTGGTGATTGAAGGCGAAGGCAAATATCCCGGCATACAGGGTTTCTTCACCATGCTGGAGCGGAAAAAATACAAGCTGCATGTGCGGGTGTTTCTGAGCCGGTATCGGGGGTACGCGCAGTGTCCGGAGTGCGGCGGCGGGCGGCTGAGGGCGGACGCGCTGCAAGTAAAGATTGAAAGCAGGAACATACGCGAGCTGACGCAACTGACGGTGGAGCAGGCAGCCGAGTTTTTTAAAACACTGAAGCTTTCGCGCGAACAGGCGGAGATCGCGGGAAAAATCCTGGAGCAGATACAGGAGCGGCTGAAGTTCCTGAACGATGTTGGCCTGGAGTATCTGACGCTGGACCGGCTGGCGTCGACGCTGAGCGGCGGCGAGGCGCAGAGGATCCAGTTGGCGACTTCACTGGGGTCGCGGCTGGTAGGCGCGCTGTATGTCCTGGACGAACCTTCCATCGGGCTGCACAGCCGGGACACGGAGCGGCTGGTAACGATCCTGCATGAGCTGAGAGATCTGGGCAATACCATTCTGGTGGTGGAACACGATGCGGAGGTGATGCGCGCAGCGGACCGCATCCTGGACCTGGGACCGGGCGCGGGCGAAAATGGCGGACGCGTGATGGCGTCGGCCAACTATGATGAGATCAAGAAGATGCCGCAGTCGCTCACGGGAAGATATCTTAACCGGGAATTGCGTATACAGATTCCACAGAACCGTCGTACGCCCGGCGTGCCCATGGTCCGCATAGAAGGGGCGCGCGCGCATAATCTCAAAAACATCAATCTGGAAATCCCTCTGGGCATGCTGGTGGCGATCACTGGAGTGTCGGGGTCGGGGAAGTCCACGCTGGTGCATGACGTGCTGTACCAGGCGCTGGCGGCGGAGAAAGGCATCACCGCCGGTCCCGGACCGGCAGCCAGCGGCTTCAAACGCGTGACCGGCGGCCAGTATATTGCCGACGTGGTCCTTGTGGATCAATCGCCCATTGGCCGGACGCCCCGCAGCAATCCCGTGACTTATATCAAAGCGTTTGACACGATCCGCGAAGTGTTTGCGTCTGTAACGGAATCCCACAAGCACGGTTATGGCGCGGGACATTTTTCGTTCAATATCCCGGGCGGGCGCTGTGAGACGTGTCAAGGCGACGGCACTGTAACGGTCGAAATGCAGTTCCTCGCCGACGTGGAGCTGGTTTGCGAAGATTGTAAAGGCACGCGCTATAAAGCTTCGATCCTCGACGTGCGCTACAAAGGAAAAAATATTCATGAAGTCCTGAACCTGACGGTGCGTGAGGCACTGCAATTTTTCTCCGGACATCCGAAGATCACAGACAAGCTGCGCGTGCTGGAGGAAGTTGGGCTGGGCTACCTGCGGCTGGGACAGTCGGCCACCACGCTGAGCGGCGGCGAGGCGCAGCGTATGAAGCTGGCGGCACACCTGGTCCCCACGGGCCGCGCGCAGGGGTTCGATCCCGCCACGCCGGAAGAAAAAGAGCAGCGCAAACGCGCGCGCGCGGGCAAAGGAGCGCTCTACATCTTCGACGAGCCCACCACGGGCCTCCACTTTGATGACGTCAGCAAGCTTCTGGCTGCTTTCCGCAAGCTGATCGATGCCGGCGGGTCGGTGCTCTGCATAGAACACAATTTAGAAGTCATCAAAACTGCGGACTGGGTCATAGATCTCGGCCCCGAAGGCGGAGGTCGGGGCGGGCAGATTGTTGTGGCAGGATCGCCGGAGACCGTGGCAAAATCCACAAAATCGCATACCGGCAAGTGGCTGGCGCGCATCTTAAAAGACGAGAACTCTGAATCCAATGGGCATCAATAGGGCCATCGCGGCAACGTTGCTGGCGGGCTGCGCCATGTATGCAGCGGCACAGCCGCGTCCGGCGCAGAAGCCGCGTCCGCAAGCAACTGCTGAAGACCGTGCTGCCGACGACCTGAAAGATGCTGAATCTCTTCTGCAGAAACAGCAGTTTTCGCAGGCGGAAGAAAAGCTGCTCGCTCTTGTCCGCAAGCAAACCGAAAATCCGCAGGCGTGGTTCGATCTGGCGTTTGCGCAAAGCCATCTGGGCAAGAACGCGGATGCGATCATCGCATACAAGAAAGCCACTCAGTTGGATCCCAAATGGTTTGAAGCGCAGCAGAACCTTGGACTGGCTCTGGCGAAGTCGGGCGACCTCGCGGGCGCTGCCGTCGCATTAAAGACCGCAGTCACACTCAAGCCGACCGTGGGCGGGCAGCAAGCTCTTGCAGGAGCGTGGCTGTCACTGGCTCAGGTAACGGAAGAAGGCCAGCCGCAGGAGGCATTGGCCGCGTATCAGAAGGCCGCAGAGCTCGACCCCGCAAACTCTGACGCGCTGCTCGGCGCCGCTCGGATAGCGGAACGTTCCGGCAATCCTTCCGCCGCCGAGCAACAGTATTTGAAACTTGCCGAGACGGGAAGCAGTGAGAGCATCGAGCGCCTCATCGGCCTTTACCTGAAGCAAAAGCGCTATGCCGACGCTGAGACCTGGCTGCGCAAGTATATGGCCTCCAATCCGCAGAACGCGGCTGCGCAATTGCAGTTAGGAAAGCTCCTGGCTGCCGAAGGAAAACTTCAAGCGGCAATCGCAGCGTTGGAGCCTGTTTACAAGGCATCTCCGGACCAAAAGCTCGCTCGTGAGCTGGCAAGCCTGTATCTGGAGACCAAACAATACGCCGCGGCGGCCACTCTTTTACAAAGTCTGGTTGAGCATGAACCCGCGGACGCACAACTTCATTTCGACTATGGTTCTGCCTTGATGCATCAGTTAAAGTATCCTGAAGCACAGGCGGAATTGCTCAAAGCCGTCCAGATCAAGCCCGGTCTTGCCGATGCCTATTTCGATCTGGGCTACGCGGCGCAGCAAAACAAGAATTATGAGCTGGCTATCCGGGCGCTGGACGCGCGCGTGAAACTTCAACCGGAGACGCCGGCCACCTATTTTCTGCGTGCCACGGCGTACGATAGTTTAAGGATGTACAAACCTGCGGCGGAAAACTATAAGCTCTTCCTGGCGGCCGCGGGGGGCAAATTCCCTGACCAGGAATTTCAGGCGCGGCACCGGCTTAAGGCGATTCTACCGGACTAAAAATGCGAAACACCGTTCCCATCGTGATGTTGCTTTTGCTCGCCCTCATGGCGCCGGCTGAAGACAAGACCGTCGAGCAGTTGAAGGCGGAGGCCGAGCGCGCCGACTCCGGACAGCAAGGCAGGCTCTATGCCGAGATCGCGGACCGGCTGGTGGCCGTTGCCGATAAGCAATTTACTGATGGCGAGTCAGTGAAGGGCCACGCCACGGTGCAGGAAATCCTGGACTACGCCACCAGGGCGCACGATCTCGCCATCAAGACGCGGAAGAAGATGAAGGAGACGGAGAAGGACCTGCGCCAGTGCAGACGCCGTCTGGAAAACATGCGGCGGACCCTGGCGGCGGAGGACCGTCCCGCGATCGAGGCCGTGGAAAAGCAACTGGAGCAGATCACAGAAGACCTCTTGGAATCCATGTTCGCCCCGCCTAAAAAGGACCAAAAATGAAGATCGCAACCAAAGTAGTGTTCCTCTTGCTGCTGTTAAGCCTGGCCGCCGGCGCAAAAAGACGCGATCCCCTGACTGAAGCCGAGGCCGACCAGCTCCGCGAAGTAGCCATGGAGCCATATAAGCGCATCAAGCTGCTCATCAAGTTCACTGAGGCGCGCCTGACGGCGATTGATCAGGTCCGCGTGGACCCCAAACTGGGCAACGAGCGTGGAAAACAGGTCCACGATTTGCTGGAAGACTTCGGCAACCTGATGGATGAGATCAATGACAACCTGGACCAGTACGAAGCGCGCCCCATGGACAAGGATATGGTCAAGCAATATCACAAGGGCCTGAACGAGCTGATTGAAGCCGACGGGCGCTTTGATCTGAAGCTGCAAGCGCTCAAATCGGCCGCAGAAACCGATCCTGTAACAAAAAAAGAAGCGCCCGATTTCCGCTTCGCACTGCAGGACGCGCAGGACGCGCTTAAGTCCAATGCTGATATGGCGCGTGAATACGTTGAGACCACGCACAACGTAAAGAATCCCTTGGAGGAGAAAAAGAAATAGCTTTTGCTTTACCCCGAGCTACGCGAGCGGTCCCTATTGCCAGATGAATGTTTCGCGCGGCCGAGTCCAGACGAGCCTTGCAGCTCCGCAGAAAAGTGACACCAGATTCCCGCGCCGCGGGACGTTAAAAAATGACTTCTACCCTATCCCAGATTTTTGAGCAGGCTTTCCGTGAGCTGCGACCGCGCACGCCCACGCCGGAATTTGAGGTCCGTTTCTATCGTTTCGCCAACATCAACAACACCATCC
>JBGPZS010000166.1:0-7854 GCA_041493865.1 Terriglobia bacterium | reverse complement strand
TTTTGGCCCTTCATCACGCTCGTCTCCGCTGCCGCCGCCGGCTATGCCGGATACGCCTCCATGGCCCCGCGGTCACAGCTCTATGGCCGCACGCTTACGCACGGCAGTGACCCCAATCAGATGGCGCTTACCTTCGATGACGGCCCCAACGATCCCCATACGCTGCACTTGCTGGACGTGCTGGCGAAGCATGGAGCCAAGGCGACGTTCTTTCTCATCGGCAAGTATGTCCGCCGGCGTCCGGAAATTGCCCGTGCCATCCTGTCCGCCGGACACCAGATCGGCAATCACACCTACAGCCATCCCAACCTGATCTTTGTCTCCGCCTCGCGGTTGCGCCAGGAACTTGAAGATTGTGGCAAGGCGCTGGAAGACGCGCTGGGCGCCAAGCCGTCCTTATTTCGACCACCTTTCGGCGGCCGGCGTCCCAACGTTTTGCGCACCGCTCGCGCCATGGACTTGCGGTCCATCATGTGGTCGGTGACCGCCTATGACTGGAGCGCCCAATCCCCTGAAACCATCGTCGCGAAGGTGGCCGCTCAGGTGGACTCGCGCCGAACACGTCAGGCTGAAATCGTTCTCCTGCATGATGGCGGGCATCTGGCTTTCGGCACAGACCGCAGCCACACCGTGGAAGCCACGCGGCGATTGCTGGAGAGATATCCGGCCAAGCGATTTGTGGCTGTATCGGAACTCTAGCGGCTGGTCCTTGCCGATCACTGTCATCACATGGGTCTCATCAACCCCCAGGGTTATATCACCCGAAAGGACTAAGGCGATTTAGTAGAACTAACAGGGATCAGGGTTCCATATAATTTTGTAAGTGCCACGATTCTTATTAAGTTTAGGCTGTCTTGCGTTTGGCGTAAGTCTCCACGCCTCAATACCTACAGCGTCTCCGGCAGAATTCAACCAGAGCCCGGCCCATTTTCGATTTGACGAGAATCTGGGGCCAACCCAGATCCGGCAAAAATTGCCGGTCACTGCCGCCCCGGTCGGGAACCAGACGTTTTACGCCGAGTTCTATGGCCATGGGCCAGTGTCCGCCCCCGCGCCCCGGGAAGGCGGTTTATTTCACTGGCTCGCCAATGTCATCAAGAAAACGGCTCAGAAGGTAAATTTAATTCCAGACTGAGCGGCCAGGGCATTCCCACCCGTTGTTCCCCAGGTGCGCAATTTCTATCTACTAGCGTTGGTAGTGTTTCGCAAGGCCCATGACAATATCAGCTCTGCTCGTAAAGCCGTAGGATTCGATTGCTAGGAGTTCATTTTGATGCGCACGTCCCTGTGGATATCTCTGTTTGTCATTGTGTTGGCCGCGCCTTTTTGTCTGGCCCAGTCCAGCGTAGAAGGTGTGGTCAGGACCGCTGCCGGAGCGCCGGTTTCCGCCGCCCAGGTTTCTCTCACTCATGCCGGAGCATCCGCGCCCGCGCAGAAAACCGCGGCTGACGCGGAAGGCCGGTTCCATTTTGCCACGGTGGAAGGCGGGCAGTACGTTGTAAGGACGGAGGCCTCAGGCTTTTTCACCAGCGATTACCAGTTAGTGTTGCGTCCCCGGGAACCCGTCTCGCTTACCATCGAACTGGCGCCCAGGACCGCGGCCCGTGAGAGTGTGGAAGTCAGGGCCCAAGCCCAGACCATTGACCCGGACAAGACGGGCAGCTCACAGACGTTTACCCGCCAGCAACTTGAACGGCTGCCGGACCCGCTGGTGGAAAATACCAGCAACCTGGTCGCCAATCTAATGCTGGGCGCAAGCCAGAGCCATGACAATTTCATCAATGTTCGCGGCAATGAGTTCTCTCTGCATGAGTTCGTCAACGGTGTCTCCTTTCTGGAAAACACGCAGCCGCAGTTTAGCCCTGGCGCCAGCCCGCAGATTTTTGAGGCCGTTGACCTGATGACCGGTGGTTTCACGTCAGAGTATGGCAATCGTTTTGGGGGCGTGCTGGATATCACCACGCGTTCCGGCCGCAACATGCAGGGTCATGGGTCGCTCAATTTTCGCGGAGCCACCCAGGACAACTACGATCTCAACGCGGACTACGGCGGCGCCGCCGGCAAGCTCGGCTATTATGTTTTTGCTGACGGTTTCACCTCCGGACGCTTCCTTGATCCTCCTGACGCGATCGAACTCAACGACCGTGGCTCCGGGCTCCGCGGCACCACGCAGCTTGACTGGGCGAGCGGCAAAAACACTTTCAAGCTGCTCTTGATGGGCAGCGGTGCAAATTTCCAGCAACCCAACCTGCCGGAAGACCAGGAAGTCGGACGCGATCCTTCCCGTCATCTCCGCCAGCAGACCGGTATTCTCACCTGGGGACACACGTTTTCACCCAGCACGGTACTCTCCAGTTCGGTGTATCAGCGCATTGGTTCAGACCGCATTCTGCCAACCTCCGATCCGGACACGCCGGTTTCTATCGGCTCGCGCAGCACCTTGACTGTAGGCGCCAAGAGCGACCTGGTCCACCTCTGGCACGGACACGTGATCAAGACCGGCATCGATCTGACGCGCCTGCGCGAGCTGGAAAGCTTCTTCATTGATGGCCGCGGCGACGCGGAGATTTTCAATCTTGACGCCAGCGGGGTCTTTAGTTTCAGCGGCGGAGTGAAAGGCGGCCAGGCTGGTTTCTATCTCCAGGACCATTTTTCGCCCTTCAAGAACCTCACCGTAGACGCAGGTCTGCGGTATGACTATTTTGATTTAGTGGACACCCATGTCCAGACAAGTCCGCGTATCGGCCTTGCCTATCACATCACGCGGACGAAGTCGGTTGTGCACGCCGCTTACAACCGCTTGTTTTCACCGCCGCCGCTTGAGTATTCATTGCTCGCCAGCTTTATCGGCAACTTTGCCGCTGATCCTGACCAGCGCGTGGGCAACGTTCGCGCCTATACCCAGAATTATTTTGAAGTTGGCATTCAGCAGGAATTACATCCACAGGTCACCTTGGAAGTGGATGCTTACACCCATTCGGGACACAACAGCTTTGAGAACCACGAAATCGGGATCTCGCGGCTGTTCCTGCCCATCAATTTCCATACGGCACGCTCCAGCGGCGCCGATGTGGTCCTCAATGTCCGCAATTTGGAGCGACTGGGCGTGAGCGCTCGCTTGCAGTACACCGTAGCGCGCACGTTCTTTTATGGTCCAGTCACGGGCGGCTTCACCGGTGACGAGCCGCTGGATCCGGGCGAGCGCATTCAGCCGGCATTTGATCAGACACACACTGGAACTGCCAATCTGTTCTATCGCAATCGCTGGAGGAATTCCTGGATCGGTACGGCCCTGCGTTACGGCAGCGGCACGATTGTTGAGCACGGCCCCCGTCTGGACCAGCATCTCACCGCCGACCTCTCCGCCGGCTTTAACCTGTGGAACGTGGAATCCCGGCGCCTTGATCTGGAGTTGGACGCCACTAACCTGACCGATAACCGCTACCAAATCTCCAAGGAAAGCGAAGAGATCCCCATTCAGTTTGCTCCGTCGCGCACGCTTGGCGGCAGCCTGAAGTTTCGTTTCTGAGTGCACTCCAAATCCGAAGAGGGCTGTTTCTCAAGTAAAATGTAGGGAAACAGCCTTTTTTATTTGTGGAGCACCTTTGCAAACGCGCACTAACACCATCATCTCGATCATGTTGACTACTTTGGCTTTAAGCGCTCGAGCCGCTGCCGCCGATGCGTCCCTGTTAAAGCCGCCTCCCGGGGCCGCAGTGGCAATCGTGATGTTTCAAGACCTGGAGTGCCCCGAGTGTGCCCGTGCCTACCCGCTGGTGTGGGAGACCGCCAAAGCCCACAAGGTCCCCGTGGTGCTGCTCGACTTCCCCTTGCCCCGTCATAGCTGGTCGTTTGAGGCTGCGGTCTGGGCGCGCTATTTTGACCAGACGTCCGTCCAGCTGGGAAATGAGTTCCGGCGATTCATTTACGCCAATCAGGTCCAGATCAATAAAGACAACCTGCAACTGTGGGTGCAGAAATTTGGCGATGAGAACAAAGCTCCCTTGCCACTGGCCAAAGATCCTGGCGGCAAACTGGCTGAGAAAGTCAGGGCCGATTTCGCGCTGGGCCAGCGCATCGGAGTGGAACATACGCCCACCATCTGGGTTATAAGCAATGGGGGCGTCTCGCAGCCGCTGGTAGAAGAGGTAAGGGACCGTGACCAGCTGAACCAGATGATCGAAAGTATGCTCAAGAAAGCGCCGCCGGCACGGCCCGCAAAAAGCGCTTCGCCCAAACCGGGCGCCGCGCCTGAGAAGAGCAAGGCCAAAAATACCAAGAAAGCAGGATGATAACCGATGAATCGAGTGACAAACCTTCTCGTCTTCACCGCCGCATGGACCGCCATGGTGATGTCTTCGGCCGTTTCCTTTGCCGCTGATGGATCGTCCCTGAAGCCGCCTCCCGGCGCCAGGGTGGCAATCGTCGTGTTTGAAGACCTGGAGTGCCCGGACTGCGCCCGCGCCTATCCGCTGGTCTGGGAAACGGCAAAAAAATACAACGTCCCTGTCGTGCTGCATGACTTCCCGCTCGCCATGCACCCCTGGTCATTTGAGGCGGCCGTCTATGCCCGGTATTTTGACACCAAGTCGCAGAAGCTGGGTGATGATTTCCGTGGCTATATTTTTAAGAACCAGCCGCAGATCGACAAACAGAACCTGCGCCAGTATGCCGACAAATTCGCCAGTGAGAACAAGACCGCTCTCCCCTTCGTGCTCGATCCTGATGGCCAGTTAAAGGCCAAAGTCATTGCCGACCGTGACCTGGGGACGAAAATTGGCCTGCAGCACACCCCCACGATCTTCGTAATCGGCAATGGCGGCGCTGCTACTCCCGCAGTGGAAATTGACGACCGCGGGAAGCTCGGCCAGATCGTTGAAGATATGCTGAGTAAAGCGCCCGCAGCCGCGCCGGCCAAGAAGGCTGCCCCAAAGAAGGCGGCGGCAACAAAGAAATAGCATGCCTGATGACCTCGAAAACAGATCACCCCTAACAGACGCTCTCTTCTCTGGAGGGCGTCTTTCATTGTGGCCCATTCCGATCATCGCGGGGCGCTTCGATTCATGCTGCCTGTTTGAGCCGCTCCAACTCGGCCACCAATTCCTCGTAATCAGGTTCCCGGCCTAGTTCATAGGTCTTGGAAAAGGCGATCTTGCCTTGCTTGTCTACGATGAAGATTGCCCGCTCATTGATTCCCGGCAGAGGTTCTCCCAGGCGGAGAATTCCATATTGCTGGGCCACTCCCGCGTGTGGCCAATAGTCGCTCAAAAGAGGATATTCCTGCCAACCGATTGACTTCTCCTGCCAGGCAAGATGGCTATAGATCGAATCCGTGCTGATGCCCACGACCTGGGCATCGTGTTCGGCGAACTTGGGCAGGTACCTGCCGTACGCCGACATCTCAGCGGTTCACGTTGGACTCCAATCCAACGGGTAAAACGCCAAGATGACGTTCTTTTTGCCGCGCAAGTCGCTGAGTTTGAACTTGTGTCTCTGTTTGCCCGTCACTCCGGGAAGCTCAATCTCCGGCGCCATTTCTCCAGCCTTCAATGCTGCCATTCATTCCTCCAGGGTATCTGGCCGCCCTGCAAGGGCGGTACCTACGGCACAAGTGATTAATTTTATCGTGGTCAAATAATTTAAGACAGGGTAGCTTAAAGAAAACAGCGGGAGCATGACCGGCATCGAATCCCGTTGTCCCCAGGCATCCGGCGTTACTGGATGCTTACCGCCGAAAGTGACGTGCAATTAGGAGTAAAAATGCTGGGCTTCAGTAGTTACAATTACGGGCACTTTTCTCGCGAGCTCTTTCATGAGCTGGCTCAGACCTCGTTCTCCGGGCCAGGACCGGGCGAGCGCGCCCCTGATTTCAAGGCAACGACCCTTGATGGCGAGACCATCCGTCTCAGCGACTTCGCCAAAAAGAAGAATGTTCTCCTGGTCTTTGGCTCCGCCACCTGCCCCATGACCGCTGCCTCCATTGGCGGCATCAATACGCTTTATGAACGTTTTCGTGGGGACGACATAGAGTTCCTCTTCATCTACGTGCGTGAAGCACATCCGGGTGAGATTATTCCCGCGCATAGTTCCATCCGCGAGAAAACTGAGGCTGCCCGCCTCCTGCGTGATGAAGAAGACATGCACATGCCGGTCCTGGTGGATGACCTGCGCGGCTCTATCCATCGCAAGTATTCCACGCTGCCGAATCCGGCGTTCCTCATCGATAGGTCTGGCCGCGTGGCCTTTCTCTCCCTGTGGTCCAAGCCGGAAGGACTCGGGCGCGCCATCCAGGAGCTACTGGAACTGCAGGAAGAACGGGGCGTCGACCACGTTATCGTGAGCGGGGGCCAGGACCTTGCTATGCCTATGCCTTACACCGCTCTATATGCTTACCGCGCCCTGGAGCGCGGAGGCAAACAGTCGCTCAATGACTTTCGCCAGGCCCTGGGATTGCCGGCACGGGTGGCTCTCACTGCCTCCCATCTGGCGCGACCGCTGCTGGATAACCCGGGTCGTGTTATGTCCATTGCCGCTCTCACCGTTGCGGTCCTCGCCGGCGGACTGTATGCCGGCTTTGAGCTGCGCAAACGACGCCTGGGACGGCGCCGCAACCCCTATCGCGCCTACGAAAAAGAGAAAGTGCGCGATACCGAAACAGGAACCGATTACGGGGCCGTGGGAATTTAAAAAAGATTTGGGAATTGGGTAATTTTGTAATTGGGTAATTTGGATGCGGCGAGCTCTGCATTAAATTACCAAATTTCCAAATTACCAATTCATTTTGAGTCCGTCCGGCAGATCACCCAACGGCGTATCCAGTTCGCGGTAGGCCCTCTTTACGAAGACATCTAAGAAATATGCTTTGAACGCATCCGCCGTTTCCGCGTCTTTGATCCCAATCTTGGCCGCCAGGTCAGAGCTCTGCTTCGCCAGCGCCTCCGCGGTCTGGTCCAAAGTCATGCCCTTTGCTTTGGCGTCTTTCACTTGTTGGATCACATCCTGGAACAGGGCAATGTTGCCGCGAAGGAAGTCGCTGATTGTTTCCGCACCGCCATGGCCCGGGATGATCACCGCAGGCTCCAGCGCCGCAAGCTTGCCCAGCGTCTTGAGCCACTCCGCCGGGTATGTGCCGCCGATGGCAAACGGGTATGGACTCAACAAAATATCGCCGGTCACCAGCACTTTTTCCTTCGGCAGGTAAAGGTATGTATCGCCGGGCGTGATCGCTCGCGCGTGCAGCACTTGTATCTCGCGTCCGCCCAGGATGAGCGTCAAGGAATCAGAGAACGTCACATTCGGATACGTCTTGCGCAGAGACTGCTTTTGCGACAGGAAATTGCGATCAGCCGCCAGCCGCTCTTCCGCGGCTTTGATCCGCTCAGCCGGCGCGTTCTTGGCCTTGGCCGCGGCAATCTGCTTTTCAAAAGCATCCAGAAACTGTGGCAGGTCTTCCTTCAGGCCTTTATCGTTCCAGCGCGGTTCCAAGGTCAGCATGAGCTCGCGCGTTTTTTCGTGGGTAATGATCTGCAGCCCGGGAAATGCGGCGAGATAGACCTGGTTGCCGCCCCAGTGGTCCCAGTGCCAGTGCGAGTTCACCAGGTAGCGCACCGGTTTATCAGTGAGCTTACGGATTTCTGACAGAACAGTGGCGGCGGTTTCTGGTGTGCCGTTGGCATCAAAGACCAGTACGCCGTCGTCAGACAGAATCGCGACAGAATTTCCACTCAGGCCAGCGTCAGCGTAAGGCGTGGTGGTGAAAAGATAGACACCCTCTGCCACCTTTTGACCAGAGACCTTGCCGAAATCTGCAGCAAAGCAGGCGCCACTGTGTAGCCATAGAAACAGCAGATTACA
>JBGPZS010000280.1:0-5518 GCA_041493865.1 Terriglobia bacterium | reverse complement strand
CCTTGGCGCTCGACGTTTGCTGAGAGTTGCCACGCTTCCATTCTAAATGTCGAACAGCAGCGCCTGCGTATTGCGGCCGGCGGATTGCCCGCGAGCAATCTGAGGGGTTATCCTGCAACAAAGCGGTCGTCGATGAGAGAGCATCCCCGGTTTCGCGTAGCCACGTACAACACGCACAAGTGCCGCGGCATTGATGGACGCATCCGTCCGTCCAGAGTGGCGGACGTGCTGAACGAACTTGAGGCCGACGTGATCGCGCTGCAAGAGGTAGTGAGCCTCAAAAGCGGGCGCAAGGAACAGAACCAGGCGCAGTATCTGGCCGACACTGTTGGCTATCACTATCGCATCGGGGAGACGCGAAAGCTGCGCGGGGCCGTATACGGGAACGTAGTGCTCAGCCGCTTCCCGGTCAGGGAAGTGCGCGTCTACGATCTGACGGCCTCGCGCCGCGAGGCCCGCGGCTGCATCCGCTGCGACCTGGAGATTGCTCCGGGCAAGATTGTCCACGTCTTCAACGTGCATCTGGGCACGGGATATCTTGAGCGCCGCAAACAGGCCCGGCTGCTGATGAGCCGTGAAGTCCTCCTTTCGCCGCAGCTGAAGCACCCGCGCCTGATCATCGGCGATTTCAACGAATGGACGCACGGCCTGGTTTCGCGCACGCTGCAACATTCGTTTGAAAGCGTTGACATCCAGTTGCACCTGAACCGCAAGCGCACATATCCCGGCGTGCTGCCCATCATGCATCTGGACCACATGTATTTTGACCGGGAGCTGGTGCTGGAGGAGTTCGTGCTGCACCGCAGCCGCATGGCCCTGGTGGCATCTGACCATCTGCCGCTGGTGGCGGAGTTTGGATTGGGCAAAAGATAGGAAAATTTCGTACCACCGATCAACATGTTCATCTGCGCTTGTCTGCGGCGAAAAGGGTTCTCCGCATACAATCTCTTTTGTGGCCAAACTGACGTTTGTCGTGGGGAAAGGCGGAGTAGGGAAGACGACCGTCGCCTGCGCGCTGGCGCTGCACCTGGCTGCCCGTCATCCTCGCCAATCGATTCTGCTCATGTCCACTGACCCGGCGCACTCACTGGCGGACATGCTGGAGACCAAAGACCATCCAGGGCCGCATCGGCTGAAGGGAGTGAAGGGAAGGCTATCGATCTGGCAGATCGACAGCGCGAGCGAGTTTCAAAAATTTCTGGCGAGCAACCGTGAGGGCATCCTCAAGATTGTTGAGAACGGGACGTTCTTCAACCGGGAAGAGATTGCGCCGCTGCTGGATACCACGCTGCCGGGCATGGCCGAGGTCGCGGCGTTGCTGGCGCTACGGGACATGTTGGAGAGCGGCGAGCATGACCACATCGTGGTGGATACAGCGCCGTTCGGCCACACGCTGCGCCTCTTCGAGTTGCCGGGACATTTTCAGCGCTTTTTGAATTTTCTGGAAGTCGCATCCAGCCGCGATGCGCTGCTGGCACAACGCTTCGGCGGGCGCATAGCAGGGACGTCCGATAGCTTTCTGGAGGAATGGCAGCTCACGGTCCGGCGAGTGAAAGAAGCATTCAGCGCGGAGCAGGCGGAAGTCCTGCTGGTGACCTCGGCGGAAAGCTTCTCATTGAATGAAGCGGGCCGTTGCGTGGAGGCGTTGAGGGAGTCGGCGCCGGAGATGCGCCTGGGCGGCATAGTCCTGAACCGCGTGGTGGTGGAGGCAGAAAGTTGCAAGCGCTGCGGCTATCGCGCGCGTCTGGCGAAGAAGGCAGTGCAGTTTCTGAAGCGCAAGTTTCCGCGCGTGCCCAGACTTATCGGGCCGGATCCCGGAAATCCGTTGCTGGGCGCCGAGCGGTTGCAGCGGTTTGGCGCCACAGTCTTCGGAGGGCGCCGGGTAAACCTTTCCGCCGCAGCGCCGAAAGGGCCGGCAAACAGGCTCAAGTTCACCAGAACGGAATGGCCCGTGGCGGAAACGCGGCTCTCATTCACCCTGGGCAAAGGCGGCGTGGGCAAGACCACCGTCACGGCGGCGCTGGCATTCCATTCGCGGGCCTTGCGCAAGGACGTTCACGTGACGGTATGTTCCACGGACCCCGCGCCGTCGCTCGATGACGTTTTCCAGAAGAAGATTGAAGACCAGATGGTGCACGTTCTTGGCGATCGCGGCCTGGGCGCGATGGAGATGGATGCAGTCTCAGAGTTTCGTCGCTGGTCGGCCCGCATCCGGGAACAACTCACTGCGAGCACCAGCATGGAATCGGGCGGGCTGCATGTTGATCTTTCTTTCGAGAAGGAGGTGTTCGCCGCACTAATGGACGTGGTGCCGCCGGGCGTGGACGAGGTCTTTGCCATTTTCCGCATCCTTGATCTGTTGGAAGCAAGGCCGGGCAACGTGTTCATTGACATGGCGCCGACGGGCCACGCGCTGGAATTGCTGCGCATGCCGGAACGGATCCTTCTGTGGTCGCGGCTGTTATTGAAAAGCCTGGCGGCGCACCGTACACTAGCTCTCGCTCAGGACGTTGCCGTGGAACTGGCTGGATTGGGACAGCGAGTGCGCAAATTGCTGGAGATGATCCGTAAGCAGGGACGGGCCTGGGCGGTGATGCTGCCGGAACCCGTGCCCGACCGGCAGACGCAACGCCTGCTGGCGGCGGTAGACGAGTTGGGCATCGCGGTGGATTCGTTGTTCGTGAACCGCGTGCTGCTCCAGCCCGCGCTGTTTGAGAAGAAGACTGATTGCAAACGCTGCCGTCGCGCACAGCAGTGGCAACTGGCCACATTGCAATCGCTGCGGCAGAAATATGGGCGGCGCCGCTTGTACCTGGTACGCGATTTCCCCGAGGAGATCGCAGGCGCGACAAAGCTGAAGAAATTCACGAGCGAGCTATGGCAAATCCAAAAAGAAGGCTAGCGGCGCCAGGCGCGCTTTATCTTTACGGAATATCACGCGGTCCCGGTGCTAAGGCAGCAAAGAAGCCCGCCCCAAAGCTCGCCCCAAAACTTGTAAAGATTGGCAGCGCCGGGATTGACGGCGTGCATGCGGTGAGGCCGCTCGCCTGCGGAGAGTTTGTCTGCTGGGTGTGTGAAGTGGACCAGGCAAGCTTTGCGCAAGCCGTGGAGCGCAACATGGAAAACCTGGAGTGGCTGGCGCTGCACGGCGTGCGCCACCAGCAGGTGGTAGGCGAAGTGGCCGCGCAAGTGGCGATTGTGCCGGCCAGGTTTGGCACCATTTTTTCCGGCGAACCGGCGCTGTTGAAGGACGTGCAGGGCAGAAAGGCCGCGCTTACCAGGGTTTTTGCCCGCGTCGCCGGCGGCGACGAGTGGGGCGTGAAGGTGTTTGCCGAGCGTCCGGCAGCGGCGGCCGCTGTGACCAAAGCGCGGTCCGGTAAAAGAGTATCTGCAGCAGAAAGCGGCACGCTTGCAGAAGCGCCCGGAGCGCAGCGATCAGGAACTGTGGGAACTAGCCGGCGCACTCGAAAAGATTGCAACCGGTTCTGCGCCCAGCGGAAAGGTAAGCGGAGCGCAACCCAGCCTGCTTTGGCAGGCGACTTTTCTCGTCCCGCGCGCCAAGCGGAAGCAGTGGGACGAGGTGCTGAAGAAATTTGTGCAGCGGTGGGAAGGGCGGCGGCGCATCGAAATAAATGGGCCCTGGCCGCCATACTCGTTTGTCTCTGATGCCGACTGATTTCGAATCCGTGGAACTGATTGGAGGCGGAGAAGAAGAAGTTTCTCTGCTGGATATCCTGGACCACGTTTTGAACGCCGGGGTGGTGATTCATGGGTCGCTGGTGATCTCGCTGGCCGGAGTGGATCTGGTGTACGTGGGGCTGAACGTGGTGCTTACTTCCGTGGAGACGGCGCTGCGCAATTTGCAGCCAGAGGAGAAACGGAGGCCGGAGTGAGCCGTATTCTGGCCTATTGCGGCTTTCAGCACGGGCCGCAGATCTCTTTGCCTGTCGTGGGAGTAACGGCGGCGCAGGTGCAGATGTTGAAGCAAGGGGCCCTCGGCCTGCTTTGGTCGGAAGTGGAGTGGCCTTTTGATCCGGCGCGCATGCAGCGGAGCGCGGTGGAGTTTCATGGCGTCATCCATCACATTTTTGGCCAGACGGCGGTGATACCTTTCCGCCTGTTGTCCGTGTTCGAGGATGAAATGGCGCTGGCCGCGTTTGCCGCCGAGCATCAGGAGAGGTTCCTGGATGATCTGGAACGGTTAAAGCAGTTTGTGCAGATGGAATTTGTTGTCTATCCGGCGCCGGGGCTGGTGCAGCCGGACAACAGCTCGGGGAAAGCGTACCTGGAGCAGAAAGCCGGCATGGTGCGGGCGATCGAGCAACATGTGACTCACATGCGCGATGCATTAGGCGCGTTGAGTCATCAGGTCGTGGTGCGCGAAACCAGGAACGGGCACCGCGTCTTTGTTTTGGTGGAGCGCGGCAGTGAGGAATCGTTTCGCGAAGCGGTGAAGGGAATGGGAGTGCCGGAAGGGCTTTCACGGAGGTCCAGTGGTCCCTGGCCGGCGGCCGAGTTTCTTAGCGAGCGCGTCAAAACGCCGCAGATTGCCGGTACGAAATGACAAACCTGCGCAAGATTACCCCGGAGGAGATTGCGTCGGCGGTTTCCGAGATGAACCGCGAACTCAAAGCTGTGGGGGAAGGCGCCATTGACCGCATTGACTGCTCGCCAGAGAACATCGAGCAGGGGCTGGCGCGGCTGGTGCTCAGCTTGGTGGAACTGCTGCGACGGCTACTGGAACGGCAAGCCATCCGGCGGATGGAAGGCGGATCGCTGGGCGAAGCGAAGGTTGAGGAGATGGGACAGGCGCTGATGCGGCTGGAAGCTAAAGTCAACGAGTTGGCGGCAGCTTTCGGGCTGAAGCCGGAAGACCTGAATCTGGAACTGGGGCCGCTGGGGAACCTACTGGATAAATAACAGTTGCGCGGCCGCCGGGTATTATGTTTATGGCGCTGGGCCAACCTTGCGGATGACAGTGTGCATCTCACCTCTTCAACCGTTGGTCTCTCTCCCCCTTCCGGAATTTTCACAAACCGGCAAATAGGTGCGGCAAAGGTTGACAGTTTATAGTGGGATGGTTAGGATGCGGTGACACGGGTCGCGCGGATTCTCTCAACACCGGCGATCTCTTCTGTCTTTTTCCTGAGATATTATGCAAAGAGTTCCTACGGTTTCCGGAACAGCCAATCTGCTGGGAAGGAGGCCATTGAATGGCCGTTGAAAAAGTTTCTGGCGGATCAAGTCTAATCGATGTTCTTGATAGAGTTCTCGACAAAGGAATCGTTATTGATGCCTGGGCCCGTATTTCTCTGGTCGGTATTGATTTGATCACGGTGGAAGCCCGCGTTGTGGTTGCTTCCATCGACACCTACCTCAAGAACGCTGACTCTGTCGGTCTCAATGGTCTGGTCTCCCGGCCGGCTCTGAGTGAAGGTGTGCTGAAAGTGGAGAAGGAAAACTGGGTGAGGTCAGGCCACGTACATCCCGCCGGCGGCGGTAAGGCCTGGTCTTGGGG
>JBGPZS010000528.1:0-3023 GCA_041493865.1 Terriglobia bacterium | reverse complement strand
TGACCGGGGAGTACTCCTGCCGCAGCCCGCGCCTCTATTCTCTCCACTGGATGTGCCGCAAGCTTGCCCGCACCTTAAACTTCTGCATCGCCCACATTCCTCGCGAGCAGAACCAGGAAGCCAACCGCCTGGCCAACCACGCGGTACGTTATCGCAGCGATGCGGTCCCCGCCACGGAATAAAACCTGGTTGGACTTTCTCGCACCCGATCGCAGGCCGCTTACACCTTGGTATTTTCGTAGTATTTGCCGATGATCAGGCCGATTTCCACCGCCGACTCAGGGTCCAGGTCCACAAACTCAAATCCTGCATAGAGCTGGTCAGAGAACCGCAGCCGCGCATTCACTCGCACGCGTATGTCCTCGATTGGCTCATGGATGGTGAAGCCGTAAATCTTGCTATCTTCGCCGTAGTGTCTGTCCGGTTCCATCATGAAGCCGCCGCGCGCCAATTGGCGAAGCACGCCGGTTTTGCGGCCTTTAGCATCCAGCACCAGCACTTGCGCCTGGTGCGCGATATCCACTCGTTCGAATCTGCGCCGTTCCTCCGGGTTTTGCACTTCTGGCGTGGACCTCATTGAATCTGTTCTCCAAAGGCGCTGACTGGATCAACGTCTACGGGCACATCTTTTATGTTCGCTAACGCCGATTTTAACTCAGCCGGCATGGAATCATACTTTTTAAACCATTGTTCAGCGCGGTTCCTGTCTCCCGTGGCCTCGATTTCCAGCAGCTCCTTGGCCAGAGTGGCAATCGCCTGCGGCATTTTTGTGAAATCAATTGCATACTTGCCGGTCTTGGGGTCGCGTGTGATGGCGCCTTGCTCGGCAAAGTAGTTGAACTCCATCATCTCTGCCCGGCTATGGGCTTCCGCCAAGCCAAAGCGGACAGCCCGCAAGATGCCGGCCACGTGCGAAACATAGAATTCCTGCGCCCGCTCTTTCGGCAGCGCACCCTTTTCCATCAGCCAGTCCAGCGCCAGCAGGCCGACAATGTCCGCTTTCGCCTCTTCCAGGCCGGGAAACATGGGACCAATAGCTTCACGAATATCCATTTTCCCTGCGCTGGTTCGGGCGAATGCCGGCCCCAGAGCATGGCAGATTTCGTGCATCAGGACGGTGGTGAAATAGCCGTCCATTGAGACCAGCGCCGTCTGGTCTTCACGCATCAGCAGCTTGCCGATAGGCAGTACCACGTAGTTCACGCGGGCATCCATAAAGTTCTTGAAAAAAATCTTCTTGCTGCCTTTTTCCTGATGGATGCGCGCATCGTTGGGCAGATTGTCCGCCACTGCCTGGTAGCCGTGGCGCAGATCGCCCGTGCGGAATGGCGTGTCCATCACCTCCATGGGCGTGCTCTTGCCCTGCATGGAGGGGCGGTCTTCCGCAGCCAGCGGCAGCGTATCCTGTATCTCCGGGACATACTTCATGAACATGTCCAGCTTGGCGCTCTCCGCCTGATTACGGATCATGACCGCCGTCCCATACGAAGTCTTGATTCCCATCACATTGTCCAGGTAGGTTTCATACGGGGCAAAGATGATGTCGAACTTCTGGTTCTCCAGCTCCAGCCAGGCGATGTCGCTCTTATAGTAGTCATCGGTCAGCAGGGCTTCCGCGCGCAAGCGCAGAAAGTTGGCGAAGGCCTTGTCCGGGCTCAACGTGGCTGCTTCCCGTAATGCCGCTGCTGCGCCGGTGAGCCATGGCTTGTATTCCACATGATAAGGGACCGCCACCAGCTCTCCGCCTTGCCGCTTGATGACCGTGTACGGGCTGTAGATCTGGGCTTTCTTTTCCGGATGTTTGGCTACATACGCTTCAATTTCCTGTCGCGTCAGGCCCGCGGGGTAAAGCGTGCGTCCGGGTAAAAACGGGTCGCTGCCCACGAACGGCCTGTTGTCCTCCAGCAGGTCATAGCGGCTGCCGTTGATCATCAGGAAGCGGCGGATCTTCTGGTTCATTACCTGGTTGCAGCCCAGCAGGCGTTTGTACAGCTCCAGCCCCCTGGGATCGCTCTGGCGCCAGTAAATGCTTTCCAGGAACTGCGATGCTTCCACCAGCTTGTTAACCATCTTTTGTTCCGCGTCGCTCAGGCCGTTCACGCTGAAGGGCATCGAGACCAGCTTGAACTTGGCCACCTGCGCGGCAATGTCTTCATTGATGTTCTCTTTCAGCAGACACTGGTCCGCCTTCTTCGGCGGAGGCGCAGCCCGTCTGCCCGCCTGGGCCAAAAGCGTTCCCGTACAACTCGTCGCTAATATGAGTGCCAACAGCCAGCGTTGCATTTGCATGGTTTCGATTCTAGCAGCCTGAGTTCCCTGACATTGACCGGGCAATACCCTTAGAATCCACCGCGGAGATACGGAGGCGTAGTCGGATTTGGTAATTGGGTAAATGGGTAATTGAAACCCTGAGAATGATTGCCCGACGATGGAGAATATCGCAGACGATGCTCATTTACCAAATTACCAAATTACTCAATTACCAAATCCCTCCATGTCTCCGTGGTAAGTTTGGCATTTATCATTACTCACGATGCCGCCCCAGACTCTCCTCATCGATGCCGACGATACGCTCTGGGAAAACAACGTCTATTTTGACCAGGCCATAGCCGACTTTGTGGAGCGGCTCAACCATCAGCACCTTTCACCCGAGGAGGTCCGCGCCTTTCTGTACGAGGTGGAGCGCGAGACCATCCTGGAGCGCGGCTATGGCTCGCACAGCTTCGCCCTCTCTCTGGTGAAGTGCTTTGAGCGTCTGTCGGAACGGCCGGTCACGCCGGAACTGCATGAGTTTATCTGGGGCTTTGCTCACAAGGTGTCAAACTATCCCATTGAACTCATCGCGGGGGTGCCGGAAACGCTCGTCTACCTTGCCCGCCGCGGCCACCACATGGTGGTGATGACCAAGGGCGACTTCACCGAGCAATCCGGCAAGGTGGAGCGCTCCGGCATCAAGGACTACTTTGCCGCCATGGAAATCGTCGCCGAAAAGAATGCTGCCTGCTATAAAGAGGTCGTCGCCC
>JBGPZS010000180.1:0-7621 GCA_041493865.1 Terriglobia bacterium | reverse complement strand
TGCGGCCAGAAAATGTCCCAATAGCCGGCGTTCAGGTTGAGTTTGGAGAGCTGGTAGATGCTGAAGGACGAGATGACCAGTCCGGCCGCGAGCAACTTGCGCGCCTCAATTTTGCCCATGAGAATGCCGACGATCGGCATAAAGAGAAACGATCCCAGGCCGCGCGGCAGCATGGCCATGCCGGCTTCCAGGGCAGAGTATCCCATCAGGGTCTGCAGCCAGAGCGGAAGCAAGACGGTGCTGCCATAGAGCACGAAGCCCAGCACGGTCATGAGAAAGACGCCGGTGGAGTAAGTGCGGTTCTTGAAGATCCTGAGGTCCACTACGGGATGGCCGGTGGTGAGCTGGCGGACCACGAAGAAGACCAGCCCCACAGCGCAGAGGATTGCCAGAGTGAGAATGAAGCGCGATCCGAACCAGTCTTCTTCCTGGCCTTTATCAAGCATGATCTGCAGCGCGCCGATACCGAGCGCCAGGTAGCCGATGCCCCAGTAGTCGACGCCGCCCGCGCCGCGCTTGATGTAGGGCGGATCGTGGATGAAGAGCATCGCCATGACGATGGCAGCCGCGCCGATAGGAATGTTGATGTAGAAAAGCCAGCGCCAGGAATAACTGTCAGTGATCCAGCCGCCGAGCACGGGCCCCAGCATGGGCGCAACCACGATACCCAGCGCCCAGAATGCCATGGCCTTGGCACGCTTCTCCGGCGGAAAGGCTTCCATCAGGATGGCCTGCGAGAGCGGTTGCAGGCCTCCGCCGGTGGCGCCCTGGAAGACACGGAAGATGATGAGCAACGGCAGATTCGGAGCGATGCCGCAGAGAAACGAAAACAATGTGAACCCGCCAACGGAAAGCAGCAGGATATTGCGGCGGCCAAAATAGTTCGCCAGCCATCCGGTAAGAGGAAGAACGATGGCGTTGGCGACCAGGTATGACGTCAGCACCCAGGTGGCTTCTTCCGGCGTAACGGAAAGGCTGCCGGCAATGTGCTGCAAGGAGACGTTCACCACCGTGGTGTCGAGAACTTCCATGAAAGTTCCCAGCATCACCGAAATGGCGATGATCCACGGATTGATGGCAGGTTTTTCCGCCATGTTACTGTCGCTTCACTCCAATCTGCTTCAGCATGCGACTAAATCAGGCAGCGCGGGTCATTTTGTGAACACCGTCGGCTCAACCGACATGCCGGGGCGCAATTGATGTCCAGGGTCCTGACCTTTGTCAAAGCGGATGCGGACCGGGATTCGCTGCACGACTTTTACATAGTTGCCGGTGGCGTTTTCAGGCGGCAGCAGGCTGAACCGCGCTCCGGTGGCCGCACCGACCGACTCCAAGGTGCCGTTGTACTCATGGCCGTAAGCATCCACCTTGATGGTTGCCTTCTGGCCCACGCGCATGCTCTTGAGCTGGGTTTCTTTGAAGTTAGCGGTAGTCCAGATATCTTCAAGGTTCACGATGGAGAACACGGGCTGTCCTGCCTGCAAGACCTGACCTGGTTCCACGCTGCGTTTGCTGAGCACGCCGGTAACAGGAGCGTAGATTTTTGTGTACTTAAGATTCAGCTCAGCCTGGGCCAGCGCGGAGATATATTTTTGCACGTCGGCGGTGGCTGCTCCGGCGCGCGCGCGCGTGACCTTGAGCTGCTCCGGGACAGTACGCGCGGCCTCGGCCTGCGCCTGCGCCTGTGCGGCCCTGCTTTCGGAGCCGGCGACCGCGGCCGTGGCTGCATCGACATTGGCTTTCGCCGAGTTGTACGCCGCTACGGTGGCGTCATATTGCTGGTGGGAGATCTCGTCTTTGGCGATCAACAGCTCCATGCGCTTCAAGTCGGCAGAGACCTTAGCGAAGTTGGACTGCGCTTCAACCACCCTGGCCCTGGCCGATTCAATTTCCCGTTCCGTCGCTTTGACGTTGGCATCAGCCGCCACAAGCTGGCTGGAACTGGTGGTCTGGGTGAGAGGAACACCCACGTTGGCCGCAGTAGCGCCGGCCTGAGCGTTGGCCAGATCGGCGCGCGCCCGGTCCACTGCAACTTCATAATCGCGCGGATCGAGCTCTACCAGCAGAGTACCTGCCTCCACCAGTTCGTTGTCGTCGTGCAATACGCGCAAAACAGTGCCGGTCACGCGAGGGCTGATGGGATTGATGTGGCCGTCAATCTGGGCGTCGTCCGTGGATTCGCGAATGGAATAGTAATGCCATATGAAAGCGCCACCCGCAAGAAGAGCAAGGACCAATGCGGCCGCAATCCACTTGGCCCGCGGATGCTCGCGGAAGAACCCCAGAGCGCGGCGTTCGGTCAGCGCGCGCCGTTCCTTGCCGGCGCGCCGTTCGTCACTCCGCACAGGCTCCACCGGCACAGGCTCCTTCACATCTTCTTCTTCGTCATACTGCGGCGATATCTTCACCGGGTCTGCCACCTTATTTTCCTCCCAAGAATGCTCGCGTCCTCTGCTCCGCCTCACCCAGGGCGCGCACCAACTGGAGTTTGGCCACGTTGTTCAGATACAGCGCCTGTATGTGGTTCTCATTCGCGCCTGTCACTGCCTCCTGCGCCTGCACCACTTCAAGACTTCCGGAAACTCCGGCAGCGTAGCGGTCTTGTGATTCTTTCAACTGTTCGGCGGCCAGAACAATCTGCTGTTTGGCCACCTGCACCTGATCGTCAGAGGTCTTAACGTCCAGCAGCGCGGAGCGGATTTCAAACTCGATCCGGCTGCGCAGGTTCTCCAGTTGCAGCTTGTTCTGCCGCCACAGCACTTCGGCCTGGGCAACGTCGGCCTTCACCTTGCCACCCTGAAAAATTGGAATATGGATGCCGCCAGAAAGCACATAGACTCCTTCGGCACTGCCCGGCGCCGGGCCGAGTATGCCCATCTGGCCATTCACGTCCACCGTCGGCAGCCCCTCTCCTTTGGCGGCCTTCACCGCGAGTTCAGCCGCGCGCGCACGCGAGAGCGCTGCCAGATACTCAGGCCGCCGCTCATAGGCGCGAGCCAGAGATTCCTGCAAGTCGATCGCGGGAAACGAAGCATAGGGGACCGCGTCAGACAGCGCGAATGGCTGCGCAACCGACATGCCGATGGTCCGCGCCAGCGACATCTTTTGCTGCTCAAACTGGTTCTGCGCCGCCAGCACGCGCTGCTGTTGCGCCTGCATCTGTACCTGCGCGCGCAGCACGTCAATGCCGGCGGTTACCCCGGCCTTCTTCAGGTCCTGTGCTTGCTGGAAGATGGTCTGCGCCGTATTGAACTGGGCCTTGGCGCTTTCCAGGCGCGCCGCGTTCGCCAGGGTCAACAGGTATTGGTTGCCTACCACCAGCACCACAAGCTCGCGCGCGTCCAGCACGGTGAACTTTGCCGTCTTTTCGTTTTCCGCTGCTGCGCGGACCTTGTTCCGGGCGTTGAAGTCGAGCAAGGTTTCGCTCATGGTGGCGTGCACGTCAAACACTCCAAATGGCCCGATCACAGGCGATGTCAATCCCGCGGGCAACGGAATGCCAAAGGCCGCCAGGTTGATCTGGTTCACGGATTCACTGGTAGTGCCGGAGATGTTCGGCAGCAACGCGCTCAACTGGCGGCGATATTGCGCGTGCGCCAGGTCCGTCTGCTGCTGGGAAAGGAGTAGGCCAAGATTGTGCTTCAGCCCGCGGTCGATTGCGTCAAGCAGGGATAGCTGGACCATCCCGGGCACGAGCGCGTCCACAGTGCCGCTGCCATTGAATGAATCAAGCGAAGGAGCCTGGGCGGAAGTCAGCGCTGGCGACTGGCGGTCTGGCGCGGGCGCAGGTCCAAAAGCAGGAGCTTGCGCAAAGGAGGAGAGCACAAACAGAAATATGAATGAGACCACCAGGACAGCTTGCTTCCTCATGATGCTTACCTTCTTGCCGCGATATCGGTTTTTAGATGCGTTGGCACCATCACAAGCCCAAAGTGAATTAATTAACCAGTTAGTTAGATTATCAGCCGGCTGCTTTGGATGCAAATTCCCTGCACTTTAGACGGCAAACAAAAATGGCGCCGGAAGAACTCCAGCGCCACGAATCGAACGAAATCGCTCCTTATTACGGGCCTGTGGGGCAGGAGAGTTGGCCAAAGAAAACCGCTGGGCCGGTAAGCGCCCTGGTGTCAGGATAGCTGTAAGCGCGGTGAATGGCATCAGAGGGCACTGCGTCCTCAAACCACTGCAAAAGCGCCTCTGTCTGAGGATGGTAGGTAAAACTGCGGCGGCCCCGCTCAATCCGGATGAGGACGCTCTGGTTATCCAGAGCCTCAATGGGATCGCCGACTTCCAGATCGGCCTGGCAACTACCGGGAATACCCGGGAATTGCCACGCAGGCACGCTGTTGATCAGAAACGGATTATTGAATGACTCGGAGATCTCATGGCTTAGCGCGGTCACGTCCTCAATGCCGGCGCCGAAGAGTCCCGGCGAAATCCAACTGGCGAACACGGTAGTCCAGATCGGTACCGGCGAGACCGAATCATCGAAGAAAAACGTATGGAAGCCGAGCGCCAGGTTTCCCGAAGAGCCTTCCTCAAGGGAAAAGAGGAAGGTATTGGGAAGCAGAACGATGTTCAGTGCATCAGTCGTCAGATGGCCGGCGCCGATGGCGTTTGCAGCCGTATCAAAGAAGGCCTGATCGAAGAAGCGGTCCAGCAGCAGCACAAACGTGTTGCCGTCATCGGCAGTGCCGCTCAGATAGGTCCGGACATCCACTTCAGTCGGATTTCCATTTTCATCCAGCGCCGGGACCTTGATGGTGCGCGGTACAAAGATGGTGACGTGCTCCACGATCCGGGCCGGATGAAGCTCTGTATGCCAGTCCTTTTTCATCGCATGAAAGAACTCGGCGCGCTGTACCGCGTCGGCAAATTGAATACCTTCACCGCTCGAGTAGTCCGATTCTTCAAAGTTTGGCGAGTTCAATGCCAGCCGCTCAAAGTGCGCAATCGGCACTTTCGTGGTGGTCACCAGGTCTGCATTCTGCAACTCCAGGGAAACAGCAATAATCCTGGCCGGAATGCGGGTACGACGTCCCAGGGCAGGATCATTGCCCATTATGGTGTAGGGCCATACCTGGCCCTGGCTGCGGAAAGCCCGGGTAAAGTTGGGCAGTGAATCGATCCCGGGCAATCCCCCGGGATTACCTTTCACGCCTGCCTGTCCGATGGGCGCCGAGCTGTGGAACAGCGCCGGTCCAGCGCGCAGCGATCGCGGCCGCGCCAGCTGTATTTTGGCGCCAGGGACGATCTGCGGCTGGCCATCAATTCTATGCCTGGCCGATTGGCTAAGCGTCTGGCCAAACCCGCCGGCTGTCAGACCAAAAGCCACAAAGATTCCAAGGAAAGGATTTGCTCTCTTCTTACTCATTTGGACATGTACTCCTGTACAACCCAGAGTGGAGCCTGATGCAATCAAGAGATTCGTCACCCGCCTGTACTGTAAATAAACATCGGGCGAAAAACTGCCGGATTGATGCACGCTTTCATGACCAAAGTCACTTCCCTAAAGAGTTCTGAATCGTCGATTCGAAGGGCATGGCCAGACTTCGTGTTCCCAGGTGTAGTGCACCGGGGGACACCAAGCCAGCATGGTCGCGCCCAGGTCCTGAAACCCGCGCCTAAAAGGCGAAGACAGTTTTTGTCAACTAAGCAAGCACCGATGGGCTGCGCCTTCGGACGAAAATGCTCGTGAGCAGCAGGGTACTCTGCCGGGAAAGAAAGAAGGCGCTGGATCGCTCCAGCGCCTTTAAGGACGGGGTAAGATCATCCGCTACTACGGACACGGCAGGGCCGAGTGCGGCAGCGTAGTTTCATCCGGGAAACTGAACGCTCCGTCGATAGCGTTCGACTTTGCTCCCATCTCAAACCATTGCAACAGCGGTATGATCTGCGGGTGATAGGTGAAAACTTCCTTCCTCTCTCTCAGGGTTATGGGGATGGAAGCCACCGGGAGCACTTCGATGGGATCTCCTTCCTCCAGATTTGCCTGACAGACTCTGGCGTTGGGCGGGACGCCCGGGAATTGCCACGATGCAGTTGCGTTGCTCAAAAAAGGATTTCCAAACACCTCGGCAGTCTCATGGGAGAAGGCCGTGACGTCCTGGAAGCCTCCACCAAAGAGACCCGGGGAGATCCAACTGGCAAACTGGGTCACCCAGCGCGGCTGCGGTATCGCGGTTGGATCGAAGAAGAAGGTGTGGAAACCCAGCACGCAGCAACTTGCGATTTGCCCCTGGTTGTTGATGGAAAACAGGAACGTGTTGGGGAAGAGAGTGCTGCTGATGGCATCGGTGGTGAAGTTGCCGGCGACGATGTCGCTAACCACCTGGTTGTCGAAGAGGAAGTTGAACAGCAGGTCCAGCATCAGGACGAAGTGATTGCCGTCAGCTGCCGTCCCGACCTGGTAAGCCTGGATCGGCCTTACCGAGCCGTCAGGAAAACGCACGTTGACAAAACGTGGGATGGTAAAGGTGACGTCATTCACAAAGATCGGACGCAGTATGGTGTGCCAATCCTCGCCCATGACGTGGAAGAACTGGGCACGGTGGACTGCGTCACCATACTGAAGGTGTCTGCCGGAGCGAAAGTTCGACTCCTCGAAATTGGGTGAATCCTCAAACAGGTCGCGGAAGACGAAGGGGACGGTGACATTCAGGCTTCCATCCGCGTTGAGCAGCCGCAGGCTGACCGTGGTAATTTGTGCGGGAATTTTCGTGACGCCGCCAGCAGCGGGATGGTTCCCCACCATGATGAATGGGAACATCTCGCCCAGGCTTGGCCCAGCCTGATTGATGAAGGCCCCGGAGAAGGTCGCGAGGCTGTCCAGCCCGTCAATCGTAGGAAGATTGCGGCGCCGATCATCATTGCCCCTGAAACTCCGGCTCGACGTAGAAGGGCCGTTCCCGGCTGTGTTGGCAGCTCCTCCGTCAGAGCCTTTGCCGGAATCGGCGGCAAAGATCGCTCTGGACGAATCTGCATTTATCGGATAATCAAGAATCGTGACAGACGTGACTGGTTGCAACTGGGTGGGTGGTGCGCCTACCAATGTCCGGGGCGCTTTGTCCGCATAACCGGCCCTTGAGACAGCAAGCGTGGCAGCGGCCCCGTCATTGGCGGGACTCTGGGCCAAGGTTACGGCCGCAAGGCCAAAAACAAGCAAAAAAATGCTGGCGAATCGTAGAGAAGCTCTCATGGGGGAAATCTCCTGGCAGCTTACATTCGGAGTAGAAGCTGGCGCCGAACAAAGATACTCCTACCCTGGCCTGCTCTGCAATTGAGAGTAGCTGAAAAAGTGTGCCGGGCCGTCTTTCCGTTGGCGTTCGCGGTGCAAGTCATCCCAGCTCCGAACTCTGCATGCTGGGCCGAGACTTCGGCCCCCTCGTTTTTTGGTTCCCGTCCGAGCCTGCTGTGGGGGCAAATGCGCAAAACATTTGCCAGTAACCAAAACTTTTGCGGAGTTCATGAAACTGGTAAGAAACGAAGGCCTACAGAAAAAGTCACTTGCCATTTCGGGAGAAACATATACGTGTGAGGGCGCCTGCCAATTCCAACCTATATTCTTAAAGAGAGGAATGCCGTCCAAGCGTCGTTTCCTTCCAGCGAATAACTTTACAAT
>JBGPZS010000313.1:0-5072 GCA_041493865.1 Terriglobia bacterium | reverse complement strand
TTCCTGGTACGACGCATCGATATCTTCGGCGAACACCCAGTGAACGGCAGGTTCGAACGGCGGCTTCCTCTTCCGAAAGAATATCGCCATATCACCGCGTGACACGGCCCCAATTTCTTTGCCTGGGTAAAGCCATCCAATCTCAAAGCCGAGTGCATCTTTTGTAATGCTGTTGTGCGCGTTCGACATCAGTGACCGGCAACTCCGGCACTGGCTGGCCAATTGAGCTCATTTTCTCTTTTGCGCCCACAGAACTCACTTTATGCAACAAAACCGCCCACGCGACAAATTAGGACACTGAAGTGGCCTTGCGCAGGACATTTGGAACTTTGTAGGCAATAATTGGCATCCGGCTACTACTGGCACGATAAAATCGGGCATTGGAAAACCCGATTCAAGCCATAGTCTTATAGTCTTAAGGTCTAAGGTTCCTCCACTGAATGATTTTCAGCACTTTCCGTGCTGCGCGCAGTAATCAAAGTGATTAAGTAAGTAAAAAAAGACTTGGCGGACCGCTTGACATCGCCTTGGACTGTCCTAAAATGGATTTATCACCTCCGATCCGATTCAGGATCGAATGGGCTTGTGGCCAAGGAAACCGTCACCGCTTCTTGGTCTCAGGCCCATTTAAATTTTTACCAACAAAACAGCTTTTAGCTTTTTGGTCAGGCGCCTTTCACGCCCGGTCCGGATCACTTTGCGAATCGCGCCGATTGTTTCGTTTTGGCGTGGGGTGCTAATGTCATACTGGTTTGGTGGTGGCGAAAATGAAGAGGACAGCATCCATTCTCCTGCTCCTTTGTCTGTGCCCGGGTGTGTATGCTCAACATCAGCACGGAGCACCGGAGAAGCTAGGCACGGTATCGTTTCCCATTTCTTGTGCCGCGCAAGTGCAAGGCAGATTCAATCGGGCTGTCGCCTTGCTGCACTCGTTCGCTTATGCGCCTGCGGCAGAAGCATTCGAAGAAGTGGCCCGCCAAGATCCGGGTTGCGGCATGGCCCACTGGGGCATTGCCATGAGCTACTATCACCAGCTCTGGTCGCCTCCGCTGCCGGGCAGTGCGGTCCAGAAAGGGCGCGCGGAACTGGAGCGCGCGCAACAGATTGGCACGGGCAACGCCAAGGAGAAAGAATATTTTGCCGCAGCGTCTTTCATCTTTAGCCAGGATGGCGGCGCTTACCCGGCCCAGGCGGCCAAATATCGTGACGCAATGGCGGCTGTGGCCCGGCATTACCCCGACGACGCCGAGTCGCAGATTTTCCATGCTCTGGCGTTGCTGGCCACAGCCAGCCCGCAAGACAAAACTCACCAGAACCAAAAGGCCGCAGCGCAGATCCTTGAACCGCTCTATCGTAAATATCCCCAGCATCCCGGTCTGACCCACTATCTCATTCACGCCTACGATAACGCAGAGTTGGCACGGCAGGGCCTGAAAGCAGCGCGCGTGTACTCACAGATAGCGGCCTCAGCACCGCATGCGCTGCATATGCCTTCCCACATCTTTACCCGGCTCGGCATGTGGAGTGACTCTGTGCGCTCCAACCAGGCTGCGCGCGCCGCGGCACACCAGCAGGGCGACCTTGGGGAGGAACTGCACGCCATGGATTACCTGGTTTACGCGTCACTCCAGGAAGGCCGGGACGCTGACACTGCCGCCGTCCTTAAGGACCTGCAAAGCATGGGGCAGCCGGCCGGAAGCGAGTTTAAGGTGGCCTACGCGGTCACGGCCATGCCGGTCCGCTATGCCTTGGAACGAAAGCAGTGGAATGACGCCATCCGCTGCGCAGCTCCGGCAGGCGCGCCGCCGCACGTCACCGCGCTCGCCGCCTGGGCCCGTGCCCTGGGATACGCTCGTACCGGTAATGCCATGGCAGCCCGAACCGAACTGCAGTTGCTTGAGCGCATGGAGGAAGAACTCCGCGCGTCTGGGAATCTGTACTGGGCCGGTCAAGTCCACATCCAGGCGGAAGAAGCAGGGGCATGGATCGCACTTGCCGAACACAAACCGGACGACGCGCTGGCTCTGATCAAAAAAGCCGCGGACGAGGAAGACGCCGTGGAGAAACTTCCCGTCACGCCCGGGCCGGTGGTGCCGGCACGGGAACAACTGGGCGACTTGCTGGCAAAGTCCGGGAACCCTGAAGCTGCGCTTGCTCAGTACGAGAGGGCCCTGCAGGATGCACCGGGCAGGCGCGGAGCATTGCAAGGGGCTCTGGACAGCGCTCGTGCCGCCGGATCGAAGTCCAAAAGCAGCTATTATGAAGCCGCGCTCAAGAAACTCGACTGAGACTGTTGATATGGGTCATTTCGTTTCTTTTGAGGTTTCAGCAGGCCTGTGCTGGGTCCTCGGTTTCACCACGTACGCCTTGAGAGTCCGCGCCAGCGACTCCGGCGCTTCCACGTCCAACTGCACCTTGCTATCACGATAGGAGCGCTTCAGGATGTGCGCGCGCGCTTCAATTTGGGCCAGCAGTTTGCCTTCGCTCTGAGGAACGCGAATTCGCAGGCGCTGGAGCGCGTCAATTTCCAGGCTGGCATCGATGGTGGAGAGCAAATCGTGCAGCCCGGTTTGTTTCGCGGCGGAAATGTAGACCGTATTTGCCGAGTTTGCCAGGTCGCGACGCTGCGCTTCCGGCAAGAGATCGGCTTTGTTCATCACGCGCACCCGCGGACGGTCCAGAACATCCAGCTCTTTCAGCACGCTTTCCACCTGGCCCTGCTGGTCGTGTGCCGCGGGGCTGGTAACATCCGCCACATGCAGGAGCAGCACTGCCCGCTGGACTTCTTCGAGCGTCGCGCGAAAAGCCGACACCAGCGTAGTCGGCAGGTTGCGGATAAAACCCACGGTATCTGACAACAAGACCTTGCGCTTGCTGGGCAGCGTAATGCCGCGCACCGTGGGATCGAGCGTGGCAAACATCTTGGCCGATTCCAGCACTCCCGCCCCGGTGAGCACGTTGAACAATGTCGACTTGCCTGCGTTGGTATAACCCACCAGCGCCACCGTGGGCAGGGGAACGGATTCGCGCCGCTGCCGCTGCTGGCCGCGTATGCGCTTCACGTCCTCAAGCTGTTGCTTGATGTGGCGGATGCGCCGGTAAATCTTGCGGCGGTCGGTCTCCAACTGCGTTTCACCGGGCCCGCGTGTCCCAATGCCGCCGCCGAGTTGCGACATCTCAATGCCCTTCCCTGTGAGCCGCGGCAGCATGTACTCCAACTGCGCCAGCTCGACTTGAAGCTGGCCTTCACGGCTGCGGGCGTGGCGGGCAAAAATGTCCAGGATGAGCTGCGTGCGGTCAATCACGCGGGCGTTGACTTCTTTTTCGATATTGCGCTGCTGGGAAGGAGAAAGCTCGTGGTCCACCAGCACAAGGTCCGCGTCCACGGAAGCCACGGCGCCGGCGATCTCTTGCAGCTTGCCTTTGCCGATGAGGGTTGCCGGGTCCGGGCGGTCACGGTGTTGGACGAATTCACCGGCAATTTCCGCGCCGGCTGAACCCACCAGTTCGCGGAACTCGGCCAGCGATTCCTCAACACCTAAACGGGGGACACTGCGCCCTTCCGCTCGCGCGGCGGCTGCGTTGCGCGCGAGCACGGCGCTGGGCGGCACTTCAAGGTCGCGGTCAGTACGCGAGCGGTGGCGGAACTCCAGAGCCACCAGAAAGGCCCGCTCCGGGCCCTCTCGACCAGTCTTGATCCCGGCCGAAGATCCGATACGGCGGGAACGCTGCCCAGGAATGGATTAGCCCTCCGACTTTACTGAACTGCTTTCGCCTTCCACCGCCTGTACGTGCGGGCGGGTATCACCGTGGTGGCTGCTGCCTTTTGCCATGACCACGGTAGAGATGGCGTGTTTGAAAATGAGCTGTTCCTGATTGTTGGTTTCAAGGACCACTGAATATTTGTCAAAGGACCGTATACGTCCTGTCAGTTTCACTCCGCTGAGCAGATAAATGGTGATCTGACTCTTGTCCTTGCGCGCAGTATTCAGAAACGAGTCCTGTATGTTTTGTGCCGGCTTATTTTCCATCTGCCGATCTCTCTCCTGTATTCCTTTGCCTAGGACCGGAAACAGCTTTGGTGGCCTTTCACTGCCATTGTAGCTTTTCACGGCGTTCCCGGCAAAAGCCCCCTTTCCCGTCCATTGTCCGCAGGAATGCTAGAATTTTGTTGTCCATGAAGAGTGCAGGTCACAAAGCCGCAGCTGAAGTCCCCATGCTCGACCTCTCGCGGCAGTACGCCTCCATTCGCGATGAAGTTCTGGCGGCCGTGGCCCGCGCCTGCGACTCCCAGCGCTACATCCTGGGCGATGAAGTGGTTGCATTCGAGCGTGAATTCGCCACACTCTGCGGGACCACCGAAGCCGTTGGCTGCGCTTCCGGCACGGACGGACTGTGGCTGGCCCTGGCTGCCGCCGGCGTTGGCCCTGGCGATAGCGTGATTACCACGCCTTTCAGTTTCTTTGCCACCGCCAGCTCGATTCTGCGGGCGGGAGCCAAACCGGTTTTCGCTGACGTGGATCCTGAAACACTCAATCTTTCTCCATCCCGAGTGGAAGAGCGGCTGAAAATCGCGCCTAAGGGGACGCGCGCTGTGATGCCGGTCCATCTCTACGGCCAGTGCGCCGATATAGACGGTTTTGACCGCCTGGCGGCTGAGTTCGACCTTCACATCGTCGAAGACGCCGCCCAGGCTGTGGGCGCAACCTGGAATGGCAGGCGCGCGGGCTCACTGGGATCGGCCGCCGCGTTCAGCTTCTATCCCACAAAAAACCTCAGCGCTTTTGGCGATGCCGGCGCCGTCACCACCGGCGATGCCAAACTGGCGGAGCGCATGCGTTCACTCCGCAACCACGGCGGCAAGCAGCGCTACTACCACGATGAAGTTGGCGCCAACAGCCGGCTGGACTCCATTCAAGCAGCCGTGCTTCGCGTAAAGATGCCGCATCTGGCCAAGTGGAATGACGCCCGCCGCGAACGCGCCCGAACCTACGGCCGTATGCTCACCAGCACCGGCCTTACCAAAACTGGCGCGGATTCCGCGGCCCCCGTGGTATTGCTGAAGACTCTAC
>JBGPZS010000511.1:0-3206 GCA_041493865.1 Terriglobia bacterium | reverse complement strand
GGTCGAACGACAGTTTTCCACCCGCGTGCAGATAGAGCGTTTTAGCCGCGGCCTGCGCAGGAGGCCATGAGTCATATTTCCTCCAGACGTTCGTTCCGGTCTCGAAGACGTAAGCCTTGGGCAAGGTTGCGCCTTTTCCCTTGAGATAGTACTCAAAGAAGGCGAATTGGATCTTGGCGCGGAAGAACTCCGCCGTCTTGGCGTTAAACTGCACGTCCCCAAGATGATCGCCATCGCTACGGCCCCAGCCGCCGTGCACCCATGGCCCGACTACGAGCGTATTCGGCGTGCCGGGGTTGAACTGGTCGATAGCGTGAAAAGTCTTGAACGGACCAGAGAGGTCCTCGGCGTCAAACCAACCGCCCACGGTCATCACGGCGCACTTGATATTTTTCATGTGCCGCGAGATATCGCGCGCCTTCCAGTACTCGTCGTAGGTCGTGTGACTCAACTGATCGGTAAAGAGCGGATTGGCGCCCTTCAAATAGCGCTTGTCCAGTTCCCGCGTAGGACCAGCTTGAAGAAAGAAGGTGTACCCATCCGGGGTTCCGAAATCGAAGGGGACCGGTGTTTTGAGCGGCGTTGCCGGCTCCGGGATCGGTTTAAATGACGTGTAGAAACCAAAATTCGCGGCAAGCATAAAGGCCCCACCGTGGTAGCCGTCATCGGTGAAAAAGAGGTCCGTCATCGGGGCCTGCGGAGAAGCCGCCTTCAACGCTGGATGAGAGTCAATGATGCTGGACGAAGTGTAGAAGCCAGGATATGAAATCCCCCATATGCCGACTTTGCCGTTGTTGTTGGGAACGTGCTTCAGCAGGAATTCGATCGTGTCATACGCGTCAGAGCTGTCATCCACGTCTTTGGAAGATTTCTTCACGTCGATGTGCGGGCGCATTTCCAGAAACTCGCCTTCGGACATGTAGCGGCCGCGCACATCCTGATAGACGATGATGTATCCCGCTTTTTCAAATTCGTCCGAAGGGCCAATCTGCTTCCTGTACTGGTCTTCGCCGTAAGGGCCGACATTGTAAGGCGTGCGGGCCATCAGGATGGGATAAGGCTGTGACGCGTCTTTGGGAACATAGACTGCCGTAAAGAGCCTCTTCCCGTCGCGCATGGGAATGCGGTACTCATACTTGGTATAGTGCGACTTTACGTAGTCTTCTTTGGGCGGCTCCTTGGGTGCTTCCTGCGCACACGCCACGGCGCCGGACATCAGGATTCCCCAGACACACGCCGCCTGTATCCAGCGGCTTACCGCATCGATTTTCATCTCAGCCATCCTCCTGGCTTTAGCAATTTGATTTGGTGACTCTCTCTTCGTCTTGCATGCACAAAGTCTTGCATGCACAACAGCACTCGATTCTCAGAACATTTCTCAGAAAACCGACGCCGGCCTGGGCGCGGGGCGCTCCAGATTTCCCGGCAGGTTCGCAAGCGTGTATGCCAATACGGCCATCACGGCTGCATTCTCCTGCAACTCGCGCGGCACAACCTTGTCCAGAGTGTCCGCTGCCGTGTGGTGGTAATTGAAATAAAAACGATTGTCTTGAATAGGGCCAAAACAAGGTACGCCCAATGCCAGCAGCGGTCCAATGTCAGTCTCAGAACCTTCCGACGTCTGCACGATTCCGGCCCCGATAGACTGCAGAAGCTGCGCGGCCGGCTGCAACAGCGGCACGTTCGTCGCCGGCGCCGCAACGGAGATTCCGATGGGATGGCCGGCGCCGAGGTCGCTCTCAATCGCGGCAAAATGATTTTGGACTTCGTCCTTGTGCGCGGCAGCATACGCGATACCGCCCGAGTTGCCGAACTCCTCATTCATCCAGGCAATCACGCGAATGGTCCGCTTGGGATGCAATCCAAGCTGCTTGACCAGTTGCGCGGCCTGCATGGCCATGACGACGCCTGCGGCATCGTCAATGGCGCCGGTGCCCAGGTCCCACGAATCGAGATGGCCGGAGACGATCACTACCTGTTCCGGATGCTCGCTGCCTTTCAGATCGCCGACCACGTTAAACGACTCGACGTCAGCAAGCTTCTGCGGAGTCAGCACCAGGTGCATGCGGACAGGACCCTGCTGCGTGAGATATGCCAGAGTATCGGCGTCTTCAGCGGTAACGGCGGCCGCCGGAATGCGCGGGGCATCAGGCTGGTAAAACATTGCACCGGTATGTGGAATGCGATAGTCCGCGCCGCCTACGCTGCGCACCAACGCGGCAACGGCCCCAAGTTTCGCCGCGGCGCTGGCCCCGATGGCGCGATAGATCACTGCCTGCCCATAAGCCTGGCCGGAGTGGCCGGCAGCGGCGAGTTGCTTGTCAAACTTTGCGTTGAACAGCACAATCTTGCCGGAAACTTTGTCGTGTCCAAGAGCGGTCAGTTCATCAAAATTGTTCACCACCACAACTTCCGCGGTGAGTCCCGGGGCAGGCGTAGCCACGCTCCCACCCAGTGCGGTAAGAACAACTTTCTGCGTAGTCTCCGGGGCCATTCCGGGGAAAGCCACCAATGCGGCTGTTTCTTCGCCGCGCACCCAGTGCGGCACCACCACTTTCTCGAGCCGCACGTCCAGCCCGAGCTTGCGCAGTTCGCCAGCGACATACTGCGCGGCAAAGCCAGCCTGCGTTGAACCGGCAGGCCGTGGTCCAATGTTGTTTGTCAGGTGGGCAAGTTGCATCCAGGCGTAGTCGCTCGCCAGCGCCGACTGCTGAAGCTGTTTTAGTTCGTTGCTCAGTTGTGGCGGATAAGGCGCGGGAGCTTGAAAATTTCGTTGCGCTGATGCTGAGCTGACACACAAAAAAATAAGTGCGATAGAGCGGAGTATTCTCAACCCTGTTCCTCCAGAGGCAGATGGCTCTTGCTTCCCCGACGCAGTAAGAAATTGTTCGGCGATTGTGGTGGTCATTATATCGCCCGCCCAATACCGCGATCAGGCGCTACTACTCACCGCCCTTAAGTCGAAGGAAACACGAGGGAAATCGGGAAAGACGCCGCTCAGCGGCCATCTCCCTGGGATACAGAATCTGTGGCCTCCGCGCAAGGACTGAGCCTCAGGACATGATTGAACCCAAGGAAGGCCACCCGGCTGCCTGATTTTGTGCATCCAAACTTTTTAATGTAGTGTATTTACAGGGGTCTCCGCTTCAGGTCGCAGAAGCGGAGGAAGTGTGAGTCACAGATGGGAAGCCGTCCAATCGCCAAAG
>JBGPZS010000302.1:0-5288 GCA_041493865.1 Terriglobia bacterium | reverse complement strand
CGCTTTGAACACGCCTTCAAAATCAGAGCGCTGCACCGGCAGCAGCTTGGCGATTTCTGTTTTGCGTTCGGCTTCCGTGGAATTTTGTCACAAGCTCGGCTTGAATTATGTTTCCTGCTCGCCCTACCGCGTGCTGACCGCGCGACTGGCGGCAGCGCAGGCGGCGGCTGCGGAAGAACTCAAGACGGAAGGCGGCAGGACGAAATAATCCTTTGGGCGAAGGAGTTTGTAAATCACCTTCATATTTACTAGCAATCATACTCGCAGCCAAGCAACACTTTGGAAACGCGGAGGAACGGAGGAAACGGAGGATGTGAAGACTGTGTGACTCAGCCCTTTGAATATTGCCTGCCATAGGGATTCCTCCCCTTCGACACGCTCAGGGTCGGGATTTCAGAAAGAGCTCACTGCACTTTCTGTAGCCGCTCAATCAGCTTTTGCGCCAGGTTGTCTTCAGACTCCGACCACAAGACGCGTCCGCTGATGCCGCAGTTTTTTTCCACGGCGCTGGTGAAGTTCACCAGTTTGTGCACGTTGGCCTTGATGCGCTGCTCAAGAGTGTTGGTGAAGTCTGCTTCTTCGTAGAGGAATGGAGTGTCCAGGCCGAAATCGACCTGAATGTGGCCGTTCTCCTGGTAGGCGGCATCTTCGAATGCGGCGCCAAAGGCGATCAATTTGACCCGCTGCGGGCGCAGTTCCCAGGTTTCGTCAAGATCGCCCTCCTGGACGGGGACCCACAGGTCCCACAAGACGTCCACTTCGTAGGCGTTGTCTTCATGGGGGAACTCGCCGGCCATGGCCAGGGCGCGCTCGGGATCGGCGGTATAGTCGAAGGTCTGCTGAAAAACAATCGGCTCATCCCAGGAGATGCTGCGTACGGCCAAATAGCCCACGCCGCCTCGCTGGCTGGAAAAAGGGAACTGCTTCAACACAGACAGCAGGCGCGGCACCATCTCCTGCTCATGGAAGCTGGGAAACCAGATACTCAGATAAAGACGGTCAGCCATAATTCGAAAGAATTTATTGTAATCTTGAGATGCAAGATTGCCCAACAACGGACCCGCTGAATCGTTAGGGGGCCGGACGTTGCAGACGGAGGTTGTGGGCCTGTTTTGCCGTGTGGCGACAATCCGCTAAAGTACTAGTGCGTAGGAGGCAGGCAATGCGCGACATGGGGTATCGGACGGTTTTCAGCATGGCGTTGATTATTTGCGCGGCTGGCACAATGCCTGGCCACGGGCAGCAACCGGTAGAGAAGAAACCGGTGATTGAAACGCCGTCCATGAGGCTGGCATCGGCAAAGAACGTTTTTATTTACCGTACACACGGAAACCGGATCCCGTTTGACGTGATCAGGTCCACGCTCGAAGGCTGGGGACGGTTCACCCTGGTGGAGACACCGGACAAAGCCGACCTGATGGTCGAGATCTCTTCCAGCGGAGATTCAAGCGTCCAGGTTTCCAGCTCATCCAACGTCTCTGCCGACAGCGGGAAAGAGGAGAAATCCACCTCCAGCAGAAAAAACATTTCACCTTCCGAAGTGAAGATGACCGTGTTCGACGCTCGCAATAAACGCGGGCTGTGGACGGCCACGGAGAGCGTGAAGTTTGCCATGAAGGAGAAGGCCAAAGAGAACAACCTGGTGGAAGCGGCCGAACGCCTGGCTTCAAAATTTCATGACCGCCTGGAACCGCCCGCGGCAAAGTAGGCTGGCGTTGGGTCTTCTCCATCCCGGCGAAAAGTTGAACTCATGGGAAACAATTTTTTCAAATATTTTTTTAAAACCGTCAACTGTATAAAGAGACAGTCTAATCTGCTGAAAATCGCACAACCCAGCATGAATGCTGCTGAATCTGATCCCGCATTGTGCGCCACTCATGTTCCCTTGCAATTCGAGGGGCGTCGGTCTTCGTCCTGCTTCTCTATGTTTTGGCAGTATCTGTACGCAGTAACGCCCAAGCTGCCACTCAGGGCCAATGGTCGGCGGTTGCCACCTGGCCAACCCGCGCGGTACATGCCACTCTGTTGCCGGATGGCCGCGTCTTCTCTGTCTCATACTATGCTGAGTCGCTGCAGCCGCACGTCTGGGACCCAGCCAGCAACACGTTTACTACCACCGCGGCATCTTCTTACGCCCTTTTCTGCGCCGGCCATACACCGCTGGCAGATGGTCGCGTGCTGGTTGTAGGCGGCCACATCGCTGATTACACAGGATACCCGCACGCCGTGATTTACGATCCGGCAACCAACGGTCTTACATCTCTGCCGGACATGAATACCGGCCGCTGGTACCCGACCGCCACAACCCTGCCCAACGGCGACGTGCTGGTGGTCTCCGGCGACATCAACTCGAATACCAACGTCGACACGCTGCCGCAGGTCTTCCAGTTGTCCACGCATAGCTGGCGCAATCTGACTACGGCGCAGCTTGCGCTTCCGCTGTATCCAAAAATGATGGTGGCGCCGAACGGCAAGATCTTCGAAGCCGGGCCCAGCCGGCAAACGCGATACTTAGATACTTCCGGAACCGGCGCCTGGAGCAACGTTGCCATGCTGAACTTCACCGGGGCGCGCGACTATGGGCCGGCGGTGATCTACGACGCGGGTAAGGTCGCGGTCTTCGGTGGCGCCGATCCGCCCACGGCGACAGTCGAAGTGATCGATCTCAACGCGGCCGCTCCTGCCTGGAAATTTACCGCCAGCATGCATTTCCCGCGCCGGCAACACAATGCGGTGGTCCTGCCGGACGGCAAAGTGTTCATCGTTGGCGGAAGCAGCGCAGGCGGATTTGATACGTCCACCTCGCCTGTCCTGCCTACGGAGATGTGGGACCCCGCCACCGGACAGTTCACCGTGATGGCCAGCATCGCCAAGTATCGCGGATACCACTCAACGGCGTTGCTCCTGCCCGACGGGCGCGTGCTCTCGGCTGGAGGCAATGTAGGTGGACCGAACGCGCAGCTCTTCTCGCCGCCTTACCTGTTTGCCGGAGCTCGCCCAGCCATTGCAACCGCGCCTGCCAGCGCCAGCTACGGGCAGACTGTATTTATCAGCACGCCCGATGTGAATTCCATCAGCAAAGTGACTTTGGTGCGCGAAGCCTCAGTGACCCACACCAACAACATGAGCCGCGGCTTTTCGCGCTTGAGCTTCACCAAGACCAGTACTGGACTGAATGTGACCATGCCGGCAAACGCGAACCTGGCTCCGCCGGGCTATTACATGTTGTTCATCCTGAATAGCGCCGGCGTACCGTCGGTCGGCAGCATCATTCAGATTTCTTCAACCGCCGCCAGCGTTGGTACCGTAACCGGCAAAGTCACCAACACGTCAGGCGCTCCGATTCTGGGCGCGTCCGTTACTTTGGGGGGCAACGGTGCGATCACCGGCGCTGATGGGGCTTACACTTTGCAGGCGCCGCCCGGTTCGGCAACTCTCACGGCGGCGCTTGCCGGATATCAGAATGCTTCAGAGCCTGTGACTGTCACTGCCGGAGGAACCACTCCGGCCGCGACCTTGCAGCTCCAGCCGGTGAATCCCGGGAACGTGACTGGTCACGTTGCAGACGGCGGTGGCGCGGGGCTTTCCGGAGCAGTGGTTAATGCCCACGGATTGAGCACGCTCAGCGCCGCCGACGGCAGCTACGCTCTCAACAATTTGCCCGCGGGGCAAACCACGATCGCTGCTTCGCTCACCGGGTTCCAGACAGGATCGGCAACCGTTATGGTTGTTGCCGCCGCCACTACAGCAGCGCCGACCATCACTCTTCTTTCCGGCAGTGGAACCATTACCGGCACAGTGAAGAACTCTTCCGGCACAGCGATCGCGGGGGCTTCCGTTGGATTTGGCGGAGGCACAGCCACCACTAATGCGTCCGGCGTTTACACGCTCACGGGGGTTCCGGTGGGAACCGTGCAACTGGTGGCATCAGCAAGCGGATTCCAAAGCGTTACACAGAACGTGAGTGTGAGCGGCGGCGCCACGACCACCGCCAATTTCACGCTCACAGCCGGGGCCGCCGGTGGAACCGTAACCGGCAAAGTGACCAACGTCTCGAATGGCGCGGTCCTTGCAGGAGCCACCGTCAGTTGGAGTGGCGGATCTACCACCAGCAACGCCAGCGGAATTTATACGCTGACCAATGTCGCTGCCGGAAGCCGGAACATCACGGCCACGAAAACAGGTTATCTGGCCCGCACCAGCGTGGCGAACGTGACTGGAGGAGCGACCAGCACTCTCAATTTTCAACTCGCCACCGCGGGAAAGATCACCGTGAAGGTTGTCGCCGCAGGTGGGGCCGTAGTCAGCGGGGTTACGGTGACGATCAAGGGCGGCGTGATCGCAACCACCGTAGCCGGCACAACCGCCACTTCCGGGCTGCTAACAACAAACTGGATTCCGATTGGGACATACACGGTCACCGTGGCCAAAACAGGACATACCACGCAGAGCAAGAGCGCAACCGTTACCAGCGGCGTGACCACTTCGCTCACGTTTACAGGCTTCTAGGAGAGATGAAATGACGCGCGGCGAGACATTGAGAGCACCAATGATCGCAGTGATCGTTTGTTTGCTGGCCTGCGGCGCTGGCGCGCAGACATACACAGCGGTCGACCTGGGTACTTTGCGCGCTGGCAGCGCGCGGGTGCACGGTGTGAACGCGCAAGGGCAGGCCGTGGGCGCATCCGGGCATCCGCACGGAGAGGAGACCCATGCATTCTTCTGGGAGAAGCATGGCGGCATCCGCGACCTGGGTACGCTGCCCGGAGGCGACTACAGCGCCGCCTTCGCCATCAATGATTCCGGCGTGGTCGCAGGCACATCGAATACCTCGACCAGCATGCACGCATTCTCCTGGACGGCAACCCAGGGCCTGCACGACCTTGGAACCTTGCCGGGCGACGATGCCAGTTCGGCGGCATCCATCAATAACCAGGGCCAGATTGCGGGAAGTTCCGGGGCGCATGCGGCGATCTGGACAGGCGGCGCTATTCAAGATCTGGGAACGCTGGGCGGCGCGACCAGCGAAGCCCATGGCATCAACAATCTCGGGGCGGTCGTCGGCGTCTCCGACACATCCACAAGCCCGCACGCATTTCTGTGGAAAGACGGCGTGATGCAGGATCTGGGCGTGCTGCCCGGAGATACGAGCAGCCGCGCTGACCACATCAATGACAGCGGAATGGTCGTGGGCGCATCGCAGGGCAGCGGAGGCGTGCGTGCTTTCGTCTGGACCAGTTCTGCCGGAATGCAACCAATCAACTCGCCCTTGGGCAGCGTCTATAGCG
>JBGPZS010000032.1:0-15251 GCA_041493865.1 Terriglobia bacterium | reverse complement strand
CTTCCTGACCCAATCAGCAAGGTTACCTGGGGCAACTATGCGGCCGTTGCTCCCGGCCTGGCGAAGAAGCTCGACTTGAGCGATGGCGACGTGGTCAGGCTCACAGCGGGGAAGCGGCAGCTTGAAATCCCTGTATTCATCCAGCCCGGGCAAGATGGCCGCACGATTTCGGTGGCTCTGGGTTACGGAAGAAAGCAGGTCGGCCGCGCCGGACAGAACGTAGGCGTGAACGCATATCCGCTGACCTCCATGGAGCACGGACATCGCTGCTACTCCGCGAAGAACGTAGTGCTTGAAAAGACCGGGCGCACGGAAAAGCTGGGCAGCACGCAGACGCATTTCTCCATGGAAGGCCGGCCCATTGTGCTGGAAACGTCACTGGAAGAATTGCACAAGAGCGCTGAGCAGGGTACCGAAACAGAAACAATGCCTACGCTCTGGACGGAGCGGCTCCACGGTGAACACTCCTGGGGCATGGCCATTGACATGAATTCATGCACGGGCTGCTCGGCATGTGTAGTGGCATGCCAGGCGGAAAACAACGTCCCTGTCGTCGGCAAGGACCAGATCGAGCGCATCCGCATCATGCACTGGATCCGCATTGATCGCTACTACAGCGGACCGGAAGAAGACCCGGTCAGCGTACATCAGCCGATGATGTGCCAGCACTGCCAGAATGCGCCGTGTGAGACCGTTTGCCCCGTGGTTGCCACCACCACCAGTTCTGAAGGCCTGAACCAGCAGGTGTACAACCGCTGTATTGGGACCCGCTATTGCGCGAACAATTGCCCGTATAAAGTGCGACGCTTCAATTGGTACAACTACACGGAAAACCCGCAATTCGATTTCAACATGGAGAGCCCGCTTGGGCGCATGGTGCTGAATCCTGACGTTGCGGTGCGCTCGCGCGGCGTGATGGAGAAATGCAGTCTCTGCGTGCAGCGCATTCAGTTGGCCAAGAACGTCGCGTTGCAGGGCCGGCGTGAACTGGCAGATGGCGAAATTCAAACCGCGTGCCAGCAGGCTTGTCCCACGCAGGCCATTGTCTTTGGCGATCTCAAAGACCCGAACAGCCGCGTTTCACAAATGCAGCGCAACCAGCGCCACTACCAGGTCCTGGATGAGCTGGGGACGCGTCCGAATGTCAGCTATCTCAAGAAAGTACGTAATCCCCTGGAGACCGCGTAAGGAGCCCCGATGAGCACGACATTGATCAGAGTGAACGGAAAGGCGCCAGCGACGACCGGTGGCATCGAAACGCCGGTGCTTCCTCCGCCGGTGTGGGTCGATGAAAACCCTTCACTGCGTGATATTACTGACGACATCGCGCGGCCCCTTGAAGCGCGTCCCGGCAAAGGTTGGTGGATTTGTTTCTCGATCGCACTTGCGGCGTTGCTCAATCTGGGTGGGATGGTCGCGTACCTTTTTGCGAAGGGAATTGGCATCTGGGGTTTGAATAACAGTGTTGGCTGGGCCTTTGATATCACCAATTTCGTTTTCTGGGTCGGCATTGGACATGCGGGTACACTGATCTCGGCAATTCTGCTCCTGTTTCGCCAGCAATGGCGCACGTCGATCAACCGTTCGGCTGAGGCAATGACGATCTTCGCCGTGATGTGCGCCGGCCTGTTTCCCGCAATCCACATGGGCCGGCCGTGGGATGCGTTCTTCATCTTTCCTTATTTCCCCAACCAGCGCGGCCCACTGTGGGTGAATTTTCGTTCGCCGCTGGTGTGGGACGTGTTTGCCATCAGCACCTACCTGACGATTTCGCTCGTCTTCTGGTATTTGGGGATGATCCCCGACCTGGCCACTCTGCGCGATCGCGCGGTAGGCGGCATCAAGAAATTTGTTTTCCGCTTGCTCAGTCTGGGATGGAATGGATCCCATCGCACATGGTCGCGTTATGAAATCGTCAGCCTGGTGCTGGCCGGCCTGGCGACTCCGCTGGTGCTCTCGGTGCACTCCATCGTGAGCATGGATTTTGCCACTTCACTGTTGCCAGGCTGGCATACAACGATTTTTCCGCCCTACTTTGTCGCCGGCGCCATCTACTCCGGCTTTGGCATGGTCTTGACCCTGCTGATTATCACGCGCTCCACCATGAATCTGCAGCGCTATATCACTCTTCGCCACCTCGACAAGATGGCCAAGGTCACCATGCTGACGGGCATGATCGTGAGCTATGCGTACCTCACGGAATTTTTCGCTGCCTGGTACGGCGGCAACCTGTATGAGCGATATCACTTCATCAATCGCGCGACCGGTCCATATGCCTGGTGTTTTTACCTGATGGTCCTTTGCAACGTGGTCACTCCGCAGTTGCTATGGGCCAAAAAGGCGCGGACCAGCGTGGCCTTCCTGTTTATTGTCTCCATCATGGTGAACGTCGGGATGTGGTTTGAACGGTTCGTGATCATCGTGGTTTCGCTCCATCGCGCCTTTCTGCCCTCCGGCTGGGGAATGTTCTATCCCACGGTCTTCGACATTGGAATCCTGGTCGGCAGCTTCGGGCTCTTTTTTACTTGCTTCCTGCTGTTCATCCGCTTTCTGCCCATGATCGCCATGTGGGAGATCAAAGGCGTGGTCGGTCACGGCGCCCATAAGATGGCGCTCAGCAGCGCAGACGAAGAGGAGGTGCCGGTCAATGTCTAAGTCATTTCTGATAGCGACATTTTCCGATGCTGAAACACTCCTGCATGCCGTGCGCGCGGTGACGCAGGAAAACTTCAAGGTCTATGACGTGTTTGCGCCTTACCCGGTCCACGGGCTTGATGCAGCCATGGGTGTGCGCAGAACGCGCCTGCCCTGGGTCACATTTGTTGTGGGATGTTGTGCGCTGATGCTTGCCCTGACGTTTCAGTTCTACACCAGCGTGCTTGACTGGCCGCTCAACGTCGGCGGCAAGCCGGACAACTCCACGCTGGCCTTTGTGCCCATTTGTTTCGAACTCACTGTGCTCCTTTCCGGCCTGGCGACGGTGGCAGCCCTGTTTCTGCGCGCGCAACTGTATCCAGGCAAGAAGGAGCTGCTGTTCGCTGAAGGCGTAACCAACGATACTTTCGCGCTTGTGCTGCGGCGACGCGAATCGACTTTCGACACCCATCGTGCCTGGAAGCTGCTGCAGGAAAATGGCGCTGATCGAATCAGAGAAAGAGAGGCGGAATGATGGGCCGGCTTCTCTGTGTCCTTGGAACTATCGCGTGCATCTCTTTGCTGCCGGGCTGCGGGGCCACGCCAGAAAAGCGGGCTTACGAATATATGCCGGACATGGCACGGAGCCCTGCATACAAGGCCTATGCTCCAAATTCTATAACGCGGGATGGACTCACGCTCCAGCGCCCTGTCGTTGGAACCATCCCGCGAGGCTTTCATCCCTTTCACTATGGCCCAGGGGAAGACGAAGCGGCGCGGGCCGGACGTGAACTTGAGAATCCGTACCATGCTTCGCCACAGACGCTGGAAGAGGGCAAAGCGCTCTTTCAGATCTATTGCTCGGTCTGTCACGGAGAACAGGGAAAGGGCGACGGCCCAATCTCCGGAAAGATTCCGCCGCCACCGTCTTACGTTTCTGACCGGTTGATGCAGTTTCCACAGGGCCGGATCTTTCACGTGATCACTTTGGGAACAGGAAAGATGCCGTCCTATGCCGCGCAGCTCAGCGCTGACGAGCGGTGGAAAGTAGTTACCTACGTGCACGCCGTTTTGCAGGGACTAGACGACCGCGACCGGACGGCACAGAACAGAGGCAGCCGATGACGCACGCCCCGTCATTTCAGATCTCCACACGTGCTCGCGCCGTTGCCATTTCCATGGTTGTCCTGGGATTGGTTGCGGCGATTTACGGTGTAATTGCAAACCCCGAGCGCGCGTGGCCCAACCTGCTGGTGGATGGATTTTACATAACGTCGCTCGGAGCATCGGCGATGTTCTTCCTGGCCGCACAACGGGCGACCGGAGCACGATGGTCGGCCAGTCTGCGCAGAATTCCGGAAGCCTTCATGCCCATTCTGCCTGTGGCCTTTGTCTTGATGATGGCGCTTTTTTTCGGCCGCCAGGTTCTTTACTCGTGGAGCCGGCCGGGAGCGATGGCGGGAGAACCGGCGATCGCCGGCAGGGCCCACTATCTGCAGCCGCCGTGGGTGTACACGCGCATGGTCATCGTTTTTGCGGCGTGGATGTTCTTTGCCTGGCTGTTCCGCAGAGTTTCATTGCAGCAAGACCGTCACCCCGAGCTTGCCCTCGTGCTTCATCACAAGCTTACGCGCTATGGCGTGATGTTTATTCCGGTCTTTGCTTTCACGCTGACGGTAGGCGCATTTGACTGGCTGATTTCCGCTGATCCGCGATGGTTCAGCACCATGTACGCTGTTTACGTTTTCGCGGGGACCTTCGTGCAGGGCATCGCGGCGGTGACGCTGGCCGTTGTTATTTTGAAAGAGCGCGGCGCCATGCCAAACTCTGTAAGCGACCACCAACTCCATGATCTGGGCAAAATGCTTTTTGCCTTCAGCACATTTTGGGCCTACATATGGGTCTGCCAATACCTGTTGATCTGGTATGGAAACATTCCTGAAGAAGTCACGCACTATGTTTCCCGCACCAACGGCCCGTGGTTGTATCTCTTCGCGCTCAACCTGATTGCAAACTGGGTCGTCCCTTTTGTTGTGCTTCTCTCGGTCCGAGCTAAATGCACCATGAGGGTACTCAAAGCCATAACCGTCTTGCTGCTGTGCGGGCACTGGCTCGATTTGTACCTGCTGGTGACGCCTTCCGTGTGGAGTGCTCCAAAGTTCGGGCTTCTTGAAATCTTGATTGCGGCGGGTTATCTCGCACTTTTGTTCCTTGTATTCGTGCGCAGCGCCGGCAGCGCACCGTTGGCGCCGGCATATGATCCGGTCCTGGCATACGAGCGATCGCATATGTCCGTTCACAGCCATTCAGCGCATTCCAGGGTCCATGGAGCAGGGCAATGATTAACAGGAAGGACAAAGCTCTGAAACTCGCGGCGCTGTTGGCCACTCTACTGGCAACCAGCGCTCTTGTCTACAATCAGCCGGACCAAAGGAAGCTGAATGACATCCCCAACCGTCTTCCTGAAGCAGCGCCATATGTCGTGGCAGAAGCACAGGCGTTTCCGCCTCCTTACCACGACCATTGGGAACAGGAGGACAGTCCGGGGCAATGCCAGACCTGCCATCAGAAGATCTTTGATGAGTGGAACGGTTCCATGATGTCAAATGCGTGGCGTGATCCGGTCTGGCGCGCGGCTTTCCTTGCCCTGGCGCGAGCGACCTCAGCCAACGGTGAATGCGACACGCCCGAGCCGCCGGATGGCACTGCAAAGGCGGTGCATAATCCCTTTGCCAACAAAGGTGAATGTTCTTCCACCTTTGACATTGGCACCGGCAAGTACAAAGTGTCCCGGCCCGGGTCGCTGCTGGATTTCTTCTGCTCGCGGTGCCACATGCCCACGGACTACGTGGACAACATCCCGCTCAAGACCGTGAAGCTTGATCCGCAGACGAACCTTGAGAACGCCCCAGGCGATCCAAACTTCAATCCAACTTCGGACAACGGGACTGGCATTGCTTTTGCCACGCTGGCGCCGCAGTATCGCAACACCGACTCAGGTAAGAGCGGGATCATCTGTGCGGTGTGCCACACGTATGCAGAGACCCGTGATACTCCTTTCCACAACTATGCCCCTAGCTCCAGCGCATATATACCGGCGCCCGGCGCCAAGCCGCGCTCTGAATTGCTGGCTGCGGCACAACAGGACATATTCAACGTACCTGACTCCAGCAAGCAGAACCTGGGATACAGCATCGGCGCCGGCTCTTACCGGCTGTCACCGCATGCCATTGGTTCTCCGGAACGGTTTGGACCATTGGCAGCAAACCTCCCTCCCGCGGGTAAAGACGTGTATACCAGCCAAATCTTCGGGCAGGAAATTCCGTACCAGAAGATCGATCCCGGAAAACATAGAGGTTATCACCAGGCCATGTTTGTAAGGGCGGAGATGTGCGCCGCGTGCCATGACGTGACCAACGCGTTGCCCATCAAGAATCCCATCGGCAAGTGGGTGGGAGGGTTTCCCATTGAGCGCACGTATACGGAGTGGGCCAACAGCGCCTATGCGGACCGTCCGGGTAACAGCAACTTTGATCCACGTTTCAAGCGTGACTGCCAGAGTTGCCATATGCAGCAGGACTACGGCCAGCCCGGCACGGCACAGACCTTATATAAAGACGGAAAACCACTGCCGCCTCCGGTGGACCGGGTCGCCAATGAAGGGGGGACGCCGCATCCTTTCTTTACCCATCATTTTGTTGGCGGCAACGCGTACGTCACTGGCCTGATCGGGAAGGACGTTGACCAGAGTGGGAATATCGCGCCTTATCCTGAGCTTTCGGTTTTCAGTTTCTCCTCGGCTGACGAGAAAAGCGTTTATTCTCGCGGGTTTTGGACCCACGTGGAGCGCAAAGGAGCGTATTCGCAGCAGGCCCGTCTGGCCTGGGACCGTCTGCGTCACGTGCTCAGCATGGACGTGCATGGTCCAGCGACCACTGCGGCAAATACCTCCGTTCCTCTTTCCATCACCATAGCCAATACCGGCAGCGGGCACAATTTCCCCACCGGATTCCCTGAAGGCCGCACCGCGTGGCTGGCCCTGCATGCATATGATCTGGCCAGCGGCAAAGAACTGCCAATCCAGGACAACGTGTGGAAGCGGACTTCGATCGGCGTGGGGAACCTTACGACCGAGGAAATGATCGATCCTAACTTCCCCGGCTGTAACTGGAAGATCCCAGCCGGGTCTGCTGATCCTTATTCCTTGCAGTTCAAGGCAGTGGCTTCGCTGGGCGACGGCTGTCCAACCCTGGACCTGCCTTATGCCACTCCGTTGAATCTTGTCACGGACAAGTCGGGCCTCCCTATCGATAAAGGCGGACGAGTCGTTGACCGCAACAACTCCACGGCCTTGCCGCAATTTAAGGACAGCGACGGCAATGGAGATTTCTTCGACGACTCTTTCCTTCGTGATACCCGTTTCAAACCGAGAGGACGGCCTGAATACGAGAAGAAGATTGATCGCTATGCCGTAGTGGTTCCGCCGGGAACGCAAGGGCCAGTGGCAGTTACCGCAGCGGTCTATTACCAGTCGATTGAGGCTGTGGTGGCGCTTCATTTCCTCGGCAACCTGGCGGACACGAACAACAACTTTGTGCTTGAGCCTTGCGTATTAGGCGGCCTGTGTGACGGTCGCAAGGCCGTAAGCGAACCTGCGGTAGTGGAGGGTGCCCCGCCCGTGCCCATGGTGGTGCGTAATTGGCTGATCTCGATTGACGGAATACCCGCTGACAGAGTGGCGCCCCGCGTGGCCGTTTATCCAGCTTCCGGAGAAAGAAACGCCTATCAGGATACCGTGGTAAAAGCATTCTTCTCCAAGCCGGTCCGCGGCGTGGACAATCACAGCTTCATCCTTACCGACTCGCGCGGCAAGCAAGTCTCCTCTTGGGTCGATCAGATTGGGGACGGGGCCTGGGGCCTCTTCCCCGACCCTGTGCTGCTGAAGCCCGGCGAGAGCTACACAGCACGTCTGAAGGCCGGAGTCTGCGATCTTTCCGGGGATTGTACGAAGCAGGACACTGTGTGGAAATTCACGGTGAGCAAAGAGGCAAGTCAGGGCACAGGCGATACAAGCATTCCTGCCGGATTCGTCTTGCCTGGGCCGCACATCACCGCTTCGCGCACTGTGGCCATACGCCAACCATCGCGCAGAAGCATGCGACTCGCGAGCAAGTAGGGCAAGCGGGCAAATCGGAGAGAGGCCTATGTGGATTCGCACACTTGGATTCGCCCGTGCTGTCCAGTGCGAGGCAGTTACGCCACGTTGCCCCATGATGCGGCGCGCACGCGCACGGGCTCTGCGACCTCCACAGTCCTCTTGCGCTGGTCTTTTGCGAAAACGTTATGCCCCAGCGCCGCCAGCCCGCCGGCAAGGAAGCCGAAAGCACCAAAGAGAAGCGGGGCTACCACCGCAAAGACCATGCCATCGCTCGCGGCTGTAATCGTGCTTTTGAACTGCACCGGAGCCGCACCCCAGCAGAGCATAAGAAATGACAAAAGCGGAAAGAAGAGGATGGCGGTACCGGCGTGCAGTGCGGCCGATACCGTGGCGACAAGCAATACGTTGATTGGCTGCGGTCTGGTCATTGGCATATTCTTATCCTCAAATGCAGGTTGGGCAATTTTTTCAGCGCTGCACTACGCTTGATTCCATGTACGCTGATCTTCTTGCAGAAAACAAAAAATGGCCCAGAGATCTCTTTCATCTCTGAGCCAAATCTTCGTTCCATGCCGGAAGCAAATCCGCCGGCAGCGAAAATCGGGGCCCTTATGCAACTGGTCCGGTTTTCCCTGGACCAGTCAGCGGTTAAGTATTGCGGTAGGTTTTTTTGGCCACCGCTTCCACGCAAACAATTTCACCCTGGCGGAACTGGATCGTGATGGAACCGGGGCACTTTCTAGTCTTGATGAAATCGGAAAGAGCGACAAACAATTCCTTAGGGATGTTTAGCTTGGCGCCGTTCGGAGACGCGGCAATATATTGTGGTTCCTCGGCGGTCTCGGGGGTCTTTGAGGTTCTATCGTCCCGCAAGACCGAGTGCTCGCGCGAAGCGTCGCCCTCCTTGGCGAGTTGAGAGCCACCGTTTGAAAAGTAAACTCGTGTATCGGGCATAAAAACCTGCACTCACTTTCTGGTTTGGTCGTTCTGGAACTGGGTTGACTGGCTATGGAGAAATGGCTCAACAGTTACAGTCGATCTCCATGCAGGTAGCGGATCCAGATCGTTGGAGTGCGCCTGGTTCGTATCGGCGACGAAAAGGTGTGTTCCGCGCACGCGACTGCCGTGTCCGCTGTGACGCGGTTACGATCAATACGCGAAAAAATGCGCGTTGAAGTGTGCGAACTTGGGTGGCAAGGGGGTCCCGTCTCATTTTACGTTCAACTCCTCGGGCGTAAAGCCCTAATGGCTGAGCAGGTTGCAGCGTTCGGCCCCGGAAAAGCAGGACAAAGAAATAAAGGCCCAGAGAGTATCCGCCTCTCTGAGCCAAATTTCTCGTCTGCTCCGGAAAGTTCCGGGAACCGAAATCGAGGCTCACCCGCTACTAACGTTATTCACTTCTTACTGATAAACAGTTAAAAAATTGCATGAAAAAATTCTTTGCGGCCCCCGATTACTTATAGGTTTTCTTGATCACTGCTTCCAGCCCTGCGATTCCCCCATTTCTGAATTGGATGATCACGGAACCATTCTGTTTACTGCCCTGGAGAAAATCCAGCAAAAGTCCAAATAACTCCTTAGGGATCTCAATGCGATTTCCGTCGGGAGCCACAACTACATACTGCTGCAGACTCTGCTGAAATGAGACGACTGTTGGCATTTCCGCCTCCGTATCTTTCGGCTGCTAATGTTTCCCCAGGACCCTTACAAAAAATACTGAACAGCCCGCGTAAGTTTTACTTGCAAACTGAGCGTGATCCAAGACAACACCAAGTTGAAGATCCAGCGCTCCGCCCCAAGATCTATCTTTATATATCTTTATTCGTGCGAAATTATCGCACATGATCGGCAAAAATGAGTATTCTTTAACAGTTTTTCGGGTTTCGGAAAATCGGAGTTCCAGCAGATTTTGGCCAATAGAATTAATCACTTAGACGGATGAGAACTATTTGGCCTCCTGGGCCGTGTCCCAAAGAGACATGTCTTCCCCGGTTTCTTGAATGCTGGGTAAACTGTTGGGCTATAAACAAGTTGGGCCGTCCAAGCGGCCTTTTGCGGGTTGTTCAACCGATGAGGATTTCCACAAACTTTCGCGAACCGCCAGGCCCGCAAGAAGTAAAATTTCGGTTCGCGGCAAAACAATGGGGATGGAACAAGAAGAAATCCCAATTCGGGACTTACTGCATCTTTGCCTGGGCTCTGAAGATCAAGAGCTGTGGCAAGAATTTGTGCGCCGGACCCGGCCCCTTATTGCCAGTGTGATTATCAACACAATTCGCCGGTGGCAGGAGCCTGCTCCCAATCTGGTGGATGATTTGATCCAGGACACATATCTGAAACTTTTTGCCAATGATCGCAAAGCCCTGCGCAGCATCAAGAACGAATATGAAAATACGATCTTTGGGTATTTGAAAGTAGTGGCTTCGAATGTGGTGCGAGACCACTTCCGGCAGATTGAAAATAAAGTGGAAGAAATTGAGCTGACTGACCCGGTCTTGCCCGCGCCCCCGGACGGACTGGACCGAATTGAATTTGCTCGCCTGAAGGACGAGATACAAAAACGTCTGCAGAACCTTTTGTCATCCGAAACATACCGGAGAGATGAAGCGATTTTCTGGCTCTATTACGAACAAGGTTACACGGCGAAAGAGATTTCGCTGCTCCCCACGGTAGGGTTGACGGTGAAAGGGGTGGAAAGCACCTTGCAGCGGCTCACGCGCTTCCTCCGTGAGAATGGGCTTGCCTCCTCGGCGGGTGAGCCCGACCATTGAAGGCCTATTATTCTCATTGCATTCGAGATGGCAAAAGGTTTCGTAGCGGGTTTTACGTCTTTGGGTTTTGAAAGGGCAACAAGGGTGAATCGGCCAGCAAACAAAATTACGGAAGCCCGCTACCGGGTCGCAATCGAAAGGCTGGAAGCCCTAGCTGACGCTCCAGGATGCAGGAGTATGGCTGCCCAGGGACCAGCAGATGTACGCCGAGGGCCAGCTCTATCAGAACCCTCTTGCCGGAAGGCTGTTTTATGAACGCACTACAACATCAAAATTGTCCGGATCAAGAGGTGCTGCAGGAGCTGGCAGCTGGGATCGGGTCACCGGAGTTGGCCCAGCAGACCATGCAGCACGTTGCGCGGTGCAGTGCGTGCAGCGCAGCGTTGCGTCGGTACATACGAGAGTTTTCTGAGGAACAGGCTCCCGCTGATGTTGCTATTCTCAAGCAGTTGCAGAGCTCCAAGCCCCAATGGCAGAAGCGGCTGGTGCGCGAATTGATCGGCGGCAGGAAACGGTTTCCCTGGCTGAAGCTTGTGCCCGCGGCGGCGGCGCTGGCGGTGGCCGTCCTGGCGGTGGTGCAAGGGCCCGCGCTTCTGGCTGAATTCAAGTTGAAGCAGGCGCAAAAACAGGCGGCAGCAGCGTTTGCGGAACGGCGCACAACCGAGATGCGACTTACCTCCGTGGACTACTCGCCATACAATCCGTTCCCGATTGTTTTGGGCGAGGAGAGCGGCCGCGGGCTGGACGAGGTGCCAACCTCGCTGCACGATGCCAGCGGCGCCGCGAACAAGAACCTGCAGGCCAGCAACGCCGACCCGCGCTGGCTGCAAATCCAGGGCCGCGCCCTGTTGTGGGAATCGACACCGAGCAGCCTGGAAAAAGCAGAAAAAGATTTTGAAAAGGCGCGGTCCTCAGGCCTTGCAAATCCCAGCCTGGAGATCGACCTGGCGGCCAGTTACTTTGAGCGCGACAGCAGAGCCGAACATCCCAACCTGCAGCGAACCCTCAATCTGCTGAGTGAAGTTTTGAGCCAGCCCAGGCTGAGCAGCGACGACCGCGCAAGCGCTCTCTATAACCTGGCCATCGCGTATGAAAAAACACAAGCCTGGGACCTGGCGGTCTCGACATGGGAGAAGTATCTTGAGGTTGATTCCTCCAGCGGCTGGGCGAATCAGGCCAGGCAACATTTGAAAGACGGGAAAACAAAAATAGGGGACAAGCAGCAGCACGGCTATTCCGACCCCTCTTTTTTTTTGCAACAAAGAGCCCAGGGCAATCTGAGGCCTGAAGACCCTGAGCAATACCAGCAAAAAGCGCTGAGCCTGTGGCTCCCGGTTGCCGTGGCAGATAAAGGGAGCGATGCCTATCGGGCGGTTAGCGGCCTGGCGGAAGTGTTTGCAGAACATCAGGATTTCTGGTGGAAGGATTTTCTTAAGGAAGCCAAGCCAAGCGATTTTGATGCGGTGCGGGAGTTGAGTAGTGCGGTGTTGAGTAACGAACAAGGCAAATATGATGAGGCGGTGACGCAATCACGCGCAGCGTCTAAAATTTTCAACCGTAACAAGAATGTCCCCGGGGAATTGATCGCGCGACTTCAAGAAACATATGCGCTGAGAAGCAAGCTGCAGGGTGCTAACTGTCTTGCTAGGGCCGATCCTCTGATTGAACAATTGTTGAAAGCACGATTCATCTGGGTCAGCGCCCAGTCCTTCCTCGAAAGAGCGCAATGCAGGAACTTTCAAATCGACCTTGCTAAATCTGATGCGGATTCTTTTGAAAGCCTTCGCCTCTCCAAGCAGCATCATTTTCCTGTGCTCAGTTTGCGGGTGCTCGGAATTACAGCCGGAATGAAGCGCCAGCAAGGGAAATATGAGGATGCGTGGAAGCTGGGAGTCGAAGGCCTAGGCGTTTATTGGCAGGGGGCCTATCCTGCAGAACGCCTGGACCAGTTTTATGCGGTAATGTTGCAGAGTGCGGAAGATTCAGATTTCGCATACCTCGCGGAGGCCCTGCTGCGGCATACCCTGGATAGCCGCGAGCGGCCAGAGAGCAGAATACGAAAGAATTTCATTAGAGAGGGAATGCTCCATCTGGAGTTGGCGAACCTGCTCAAGGCCCGGCAAGAAAACGGTAAAGCAGAGAAGGAAGCGCAAATCGCATCTACTCTTTTGGAAACTGCCGCTCATGCGTACCCGGAAGACTATAGGGTTTTCGGCAGTCTAAGGCCAGTTGAGAATGAGTTGCAACACGCAGAGGCAGAAAGGGCGTTGGCCACCTTGAAGGGAATGCGTGAATCGATTGAGCGTTCGCAATATAAGGAGTTGGCCCTTAACTACTATCGGCTCCTTGGCGATGTCCATTTTCGTTTGCAACATCTTGACGAAGCCGCTTCCTCATTCGAGTCGGCAATTGAAATCGCTGACGCAGCACTTGAGAGTCTTAAGAACACGGATGATCGTCTGTCCTGGAAGCGGGCAACGGAGGAAAGCTATCGAGGAGAGGTTCGCGTCCTCCTGGCACAGAAAAAAGATCGGAAGGCTTTAGAACGCTGGGAGCAGTATAAAAGCTGGCCGCCACTGCGAGGACCATTGTCAGGAGATATACGTGCGGCTTCTGACACTCCAAGGGACAAAAGACAGAGCAAGAATTCAGTCTTGCCCCCATCTTCGGCAGGAATACGCCTGATCTATGCCATCTTTCCGGACGGAGTGCAAATATGGGTACTCAAGAAAGGCCGTCTTCAAAGCAGTTGGGTGAACATCAGGCAGCATGATCTTGAGAATGACGTCCGCGTTTTTGCTGAACAGTGCGCCACGCCAGACTCCAGCTTGAATGAAGTGGACAGACAGGGGCTCAGGCTCTACTCGCTCCTCGTGCAGCCGGTGGCCGCGGAGCTCTCAGAAGCACAAACAGTGGTTGTTGAACTGGATGATTCAGTATATGGACTCTCCATGGAAGGGCTAAAGACCCCGAACGGCCGCTATTTTGGTGAAAAATATTCCGTGGTTTACTCTCCGGGCATCTGGATGGAGCAACGGCTTCGCAGCCCAGGGCCAATCGGGCCGACAGATTCGCTGTTTCTCCTTGATGCCACGCATTCCGCTGACTCCGGCTATCTCCCTGGGATGGAAGCGGAAAGAAAAGCCATTGCGAAGGCTTTTGTACGGTCGACGATTGTTGATGCTGCGAATGCGAATTGGGTGAACCTGCGTCCTCAGCTGGCGGCGAGCGAAATCTTCCATTACATGGGGCATGGCAGGCCCTCAAACACTGGGACAGACTTGGTCTTGAACCAGAAACAATCCCTGGGCGCAGTCGATTTTGCGCCGGATGTTTTCGCCCGTTCAGAGATGGTGGTGCTCGCTGCATGTTCCAGCGGCAGAGGAAGCAAAGAAGGATTGCTAGACACTCAGAACCTTGTTCATTCCTTTCTGGCAGCAGGCGTGCCGAGGGTAGTGTCTAGCCACTGGAACGTGGATTCGGACAGCACATCTCATCTGATGATCAGTTTTTACAAACATATAATGATCGATCAAACTGCCGCCCAGGCAATGTTCGCTGCTCGCAAAGACGTACTGGCAAAAAAAGCGCATCCCTACTATTGGGCGGGCTTCAGCGTAACCGGAAGAGTAAACTAGCGCGGTTGCTGCCTGGCGGTAAACTCTATCCAGTGCGAGTTCTTGCGAAAAGATGCCCACCGTTTTGGCATACAGGAGAAGGAAAACCAATGAATCGACGTGAGATATTGCAAGCCCTAGCGGCCATGCCCCTTGCCAGCGCTATTGCGAGCTGCCGTGAAGATCGCGCATCACCACCACCGGCGCCATCGGAAAGCAAAAGGATCCATTCTTTGCAGATACTCTTCGAGGGAGGTTTCGCTCTCGTTCTGCAAAAGAACAAGCCCAACCGGCTGATCGCATTTGTTCCTCGAGCCGATCAAGACAGGCACGACTTTGCCCATGACTTCTTTTTCAATGATCCATCCACGCCGAGGCCGGTCATGGGGAAGGACCCGACGGGCTATCACTTTCAGCTTTCAGGAGATGGACTTAGAACTTATCCTGAGACTTATATCAATCCAGGGTTCGCTGATTTTACAGCTGAGACCGAGAAATGGCGGCTGTCAGACCGCGTTGTCACGGTAGAGCTTCCTTTTCCCAGCAGTATCAATTTTAGTGGACGGCCATTGCATGTGAAGTTCGCTTCAGGGAAAAGCGGCCTTATGCCTACTAATCACGTTCTTGAGTATTATGTAGAGGACGCCGCAAAAGTGAAAATGATGTGCTCGCAGATGGAAGGCAAATGCCCTTCCTCGCCGAACTGTCCACCTGGAGTCCTCAGATTCTTTTTTGGAGTATCGCCTCAGAAAAAGGATGATGGACAAAAGCATGCAGTTGAGTTTTTCAATTTCATGCTTCATAGGTGTTTCCCGGATCTAGAAGAACGGTATCGGTTGTCATACATCGAGGCCTCCGAAGAAAGAAGAGCTCCGACTTCAGCCGCGATCATGCCCAAACTGCTGCCGGCCGTTGCGAATTCAACCACGCCTCATGCACGTTTGCTAAGGGCGTCAGCAGTGCTTGATTGTCAGTCCGCTGGGCTGATTGTAGGCACCAATACGGGGCCGATGGGATAACAAATTGTTGCAGATCCCCGCTGGTTGACTGCTAGACCAGCGGTGTAATCGT
>JBGPZS010000254.1:0-5945 GCA_041493865.1 Terriglobia bacterium | reverse complement strand
TTCCGACGTGTTGATGGTGCGGATGGTGCTGGCTGCGGCGGAGTCGTTAGCTGACATCTTCGACCGGAGCAGGTTCGGGATCGCGATGGCCGCGATGATCAGAATAATGGCTACTACGATCAGCAGCTCAATCAGCGAAAAGCCTTTTTGTTTGCGCATTTTTTGAAAATCTCTCTTCCTTCTGGAATTCTTTTTTTTCGTTGGCAAATTTGCTAGCTATTACTGGCAAATTGAACAGCGATTTGCTTATTCAATATGCAGGTTGTCAGCCACTCCCTGATGATGGCGGGAACATATCTCCTTAAACTACTGATAGATATGTGCTTTACCAACAAAACTGTAAACAAATGTAAAGTGGATCTTAATTCCAATTTTAACAGAAAATGACAAAAAATGTCATTACCGATTAACAAAGAAGGGCAACAAAGGGACACGCGTCTTGAGTAATCTCAGCACAGCCGACCTTGATTTTGCAGTGGAATGATTTGCAGCGGAACCGGGCGGAATTCCTCTCCGGTCGCAAGCGTCTTGCGCCCATGAGAAGGTCGGGGGCGACCGGCCTTGATCAGTATTGCCAATCCATGGCTGGACCATCGCCACGTATCAGGGACTGCAAAGCAACTTGTCCACATCGCCCCGGAGTATTCTACGGGCCTCCAACAAATTTTAAGACCGTCTGCCAGCCCTAAAACGGGATGTCCTCGTCCGTGATCTCGGAGGATGCCGGCGCATGTTCATCGGCATGAGGAGTGCGCTGGTCAAACGATGCCGCGGCTCCACGTGACGCGCGTCCTTCGTGATCGCCGCCGCCCCCGCCGCCCTCGCCTCGGCCTCCCAGCAAAACCAGATCACTAGCGACAATCTCAGTGCGGTACTTCTTTTCTCCGCTCTGTTTGTCTTCCCAGCTCGACGTTTGCAGCCGCCCTTCGATATAGATCTTGGAGCCTTTCTTCACGTACTCACCCACGATCTCCGCCAGCCGCTGCCACGCCACTATGTTGTGCCACTCCGTGCGGTCCTGCCATTCGCCGGCTTTGTCTTTGTACCGCTCGTTGGTGGCCAGGCTGAACTTCGCCACCGGAACACCGTTGGGCGTGTATTTGACCTCAGGGTCTTTTCCCAGATTTCCTACCAGAATCACTTTGTTTACGCTTTTTGCCATAAAAGAGATTTTCCTTTACGAATGTTGGTAAATATACCAGTGTGCCGGGATTTCATAAAGCGCTGTCAAAGCCAATGCAACCTTCGCACTCCATCAGGTTCCGCTCAGGCGTGTCCCCCATAAATTTGGTACAGCATTATATAGACGACCACGCCTGTAACCGAGACATAAAGCCATATCGGGAAAGTCCATCTTGAAATTCTGCGGTGACGGTCGAATCGCGACCTCAGTCCGTACGTAAGCGAGAGCAGCACCAGCGGAACCACGGCCGCCGCCAGCACAGTGTGCGAAATCAGGATCGTGAAATATACCGTCCTTACCCATCCCTGGCCGGGGAAATGCACGGAGCCCACGTGCGCGTGGTAATAGAGATAGCATGCCAGAAAAACGCTCGATGTCGTAAACGCGGCAATCATGCACGCGCGATGCAGCCGAATCTGTTTACGCGCGATCAGCGCCCGGCCCGTCGTGATCAAAATTGCGCTCGCGCCATTCAGCGTGGCATTCAGGGCGGGGAAGATGCTGTAGTCCGTCATTTTATGCCGCCGGTAGAGTTCGTCTGCGGTTGGCGACCACGAATCCGGCCAGAAACACTAAGCCGGCAAAAATTGCCAGCACCACAATCGAAGGCCACAGGGGCAGCGTCGTTGCAGGCGCGGTTGCGGGGTACAGTGTCAGCAGCAGCGCATCCATGCCATAGGTCAGAGGGTTGATGCGCATCAGCCACTGCACCCAGTGGGATGCGCCGCTGACCGGAAAGAGCGCTCCGGAGAGCATCCACAGCGGGATCAGGAACAGATTGATGATCGCGTGAAAGCCCTGGGAAGATTCCATTCTCCAGGCAATCACAAATCCCAGCGCGGTGAGTGAAAATGCGACCAGAAACGTGACCAGCACCACGATCAGAAACTGCTCCAGCCCGATCTTCAAACCAATCAACGGCGCAAACACCAGAAACAGCAGGCCCTGGATGGCGGAGAGCGTGGTCCCGCCCAGTACCTTGCCCAGCACAATGCCGGAACGATGCACCGGCGCAACCATCACGGAAAGCAGAAAGCCCTCATTGCGGTCTTCAATCACTGACATCATGGTGAAGATCGAGGTGAAGAGCACAATCATCATCAGAGCGCCGGGAAAGAAATATTGGAGGAAGTTTCCCGTGCCGGTGGCGCCTTTTTGCAGTGAGGTCCCGAACCCCGCGCCGATTACCACCCAGAACAGCAGCGGCGATACCACCACGCCGACCACGCGCGCGGGCTGGCGATAGAAGCGCACCACCTCCCGCCACCACAGCGTAAATGCGGGCAGCAGAGGATTCACTCTGGGTGTGACCGACGGCGTGATTGCTGCTTGTGCCATTCTCTTAGTCCATCTCCTGCTGCTCTTGTTCTCTCCAGAACCTGTGCCCCGTGCGGCTGATGAAGACATCGTCCAGCGTCGGCTTGCTGATGGATACCGACTGAATCGTGCCCGGGAAAGCCTCCGCCACAGTCGTTACAAATTTCAATCCGTCTTTGATCTCCAAGCGGACCCTGCCGTCCAGCACGGTGGTTGCGATCTGGAACCGTTCCTGGATACGCAGCGCAAGCGCTGCCGAATCAGCGGCCTCCAGCATCACCACATCGCCGCCGATCTCGCTGCGCAACTCCGCCGGCGTGCCCAAACCAACAATCTCACCCAGGTTCAGGATGGCCAGCCGGTCGCAGCGCTCGGCTTCTTCCATCAGGTGCGTGGTCACGATGATGGAGACTTTTTCTTGCGCCCGCAGTTCGTTCAGGTAGAGCCACAGATCGTGACGGGCGCCCGGATCGAGTCCCGTGGTCGGCTCATCCAGCAGCAGCACGCTCGGCCGGTGCATGAGTCCTTTGGCCAGTTCCACGCGACGCTGCATCCCGCCGGAAAAAGTTTCTACGCGATCTTTGGCGCGGTCAGCCAGGGCAATGCGTTGCAGCATCTCCTGGATTCGCGCCGTCAACGCTGCGCCGCGCAAGCCGTAGAGATGTCCCTGGTGCCACAGGTTTTCTGCCGCCGTCAGTTTGAGGTCAACGCTCTTTGACTGGAAGACCACGCCGATCCGCCGGCGTACCTCATCCGGTTGTTTGGCGGCGTCATAGCCGGAAACCAGCGCCCTTCCGCCCGCCGGCAGCATGAGCGTGGAAAGGATGCGGAACAGCGTTGTCTTGCCGCTGCCATTCGGTCCCAGCAGGCCAAAAATTTCGCCGGCCGCAACATCAAATGAGATTCCCTGGAGCGCCGCGCGCTTGCCGTAACTATGGCGTATGTCTTCCACGCGGATCACCGCGGAGGATTCCTGTCCTGAGCTGGTGCGGGACCTGTCTTGTAGGGCCGTTGCCATAATCTATCAATGCACCACGTTCAGCATCATCAAGGCAAAAAGAAGTGGCAGGTAAATCACGCTGGCTTGCAGAAGCTGCCGGGCATATGCCCTGGAGTCCGGTGAAGTGGTGGGCAGCTTTGTCCGCGCAAGCCGAAAAACAAACCACAGGAACCCGAGCCCCAAAACGAGCGCGCCAAACAGATAAATCTTGCCCGTCATTCGCAGCAAGGCCGGAACCAGGCTCACGGAAATGAGCGTGGAACAATACGTAAGCATCTGCCGGATCACGCTGTGTCCGGCTTTGTCCACCACCGGCAGCATCTTGATCCCGGCGGCCTCGTAGTCTTCGCGATACATCCAGGCAATCGCCTGAAAATGAGGAAACTGCCAGAAGAACACGATCAGGAACAGAAAGACGGCTTCAATCTCCAGCTTGCCGCGCACCGCGGTCCAGCCGAGCAGCGGCGGCATGGCGCCGGGGAAAGCGCCAACAAAAGTTGAGATCGGAGAGATGCGCTTCAGCGGCGTATAGAACGCCAGGTAGGTTGCGGCGGTGGAAAATGCCAGCACACCGGTGAGCACGTTCGTCGTCAGCGCCAGGTATAGCGGCCCCAGGACCGTCGCCAGGGTTCCGGCGGTCAGGCCGGTGGCCAGGCTCATTCTGCCCGCGGGCAGAGGACGGTTGCGCGTGCGCCGCATCAGCGCGTCGATCTTCCGTTCCAGAACTTCATTCAACGCCGCCGACCCCGCGCACGTCACGCCGATCCCCACCAGCGCGTTCAGCAACGTCCACGTCAGTGATGAGACGCCGCTCCTGGCCGCGCCCATGTAGTAGCCGGCCCACGCCGTCATCACAATCAACGCCGTCACGCGGACCTTGAAGAGCTGCAGGTAGTCGCCGAGCAGGGAATTTTTCTTGAGCACAACCGGTGGCGCCGGCGCTTCCAATTTTCGCTCGATTGCTTTTGGCTCGACCGGGTTCGGCCCAATCACGCCGCGTGGAATGCTGCTCATGCCGATACCACCTCACGCCGCCGGTCGAAAGGAATCACCGCGGCCGGATCTCCCGTGTGCCGGTAAGCCTGGATCGTCAGCACCATGGTCAGCGCCAGGATCAGCGCTCCCACAGCCAGGTGCGAGACTGTGACCACCACCAGAGACATGGTTGGCTGCGCTTCGTTGATTCCTTGCACTACTCGCACCACGTACGCGCTCAATCCCAGCAGCAACTGCCCGATCAGCAGCAACAGCATCCACAAAGCGGGGCGGCGCAAGTGCGGGACGTTCGAGTGTTTGGTAAGCGCCCGCAAGCTCACGTATAGCAGCAGCGCCGCCACCAGCAGAGCATTCAGGATGTGAGGATAGAGAAATGCGTGAACGATCTTCTGCACCGGCCAGTGGTTTGAGCCTGAAGGGCCCCACTTGGTCCACACATGGCGAAACGCCGCGCCCAGAATAAGCTGAAGAAAGAGGAAGCCAATCAACATCCAGCAATGGCGCAGCAGCGGCCGGACATCTTTGCGGGCGATTTTTTCCGTGGGTTCATCCAGCCAGCTCCGGCTGGTGAATACCGCAATGGCGGCCAGGACGCAGAACATCGTCTGGCCAACTGTAGCGTGGGCCGTGGAGATCGCCGGGGGAAGAAAGTTCAGCACCGTCAACCCGCCTAGAACGCCCTGGACGATCACTCCAGCCACCGCGCCCAGTGTCAGTCCGCGCATCCAGCGGCGCTTGTCCACGCGCCACGTCCATAGGGCGACAACGATGGTCAGCAGCCCGACAAACTCGGCGATCATGCGATGCGCGTGTTCAAACTTCACGCCGCCGATCATCTTGGGAATCTTGAACAAGTGCCCAAAGCTTGTGGGCCAATCCGGGACGGCCAGGCCGGCGTTGTTGCTGGTGACCAGCCCGCCGGCCACCACCAGCAGAAAAGCCAGCGCGGCAGCAAACACGGTAAAGCGATGGTGAGCGGCGTTATACGTGGACGAAGTCAGAACTGCTCCCTGAAGAAAACTACTCGCTGACAAACCCTATATTTTAGCATCCGCATTTTCTCCGCGCAGGACAAAGGGCAAACACCTTTGAAACGCGGAGGAAAGGAGGAAGCGGAGGAACGGCGATTATCGACGGTCATAGTTGTAGAAGTCACAGTCTATCGAGAGTGCGTATTTGGCGATTCTCTCGACAATTACTCGTTCGAAGTGGATGCCCGGTTCGTGCTCCGAGAAATAACCGACCAGTTCCATCATGCCGCCAAGTTCACGACTGAGCTCCTCGAATGCGCTCTTATTTGCATCCATTTGGTCGAGTACATCTTTATACATGCAGTTCAAGCGGCTCCTGCACATCTAAACGGGAGCGGAGTTCCCAATGGCTACACTTCGCTTCCTTGATGTAGCGCCCAGATTCGCCCCTCTTTGACCGAATATGTCGGCGTAATAC
>JBGPZS010000145.1:0-8570 GCA_041493865.1 Terriglobia bacterium | reverse complement strand
CGCCTTTACGCCAGCCTGGACCTGAACCAATCGAATTTCAATTTGCCCACGCTGAGCCAGAACACGTTTACCGCCAGCGGCCTGCTGAATTTCAAACTCAGCCGTTATTTTTCGGTGAACGGCGGCGGCGCCTATGCCACTTTCCAGTCGATGGTGCCCCTGAGTTCCCGCGTTGGCACGCTGAACCTTCCCGCAGGAATGGATTTTTCGTCACGGCACTTCGGTTCCGGCTTTCAATATCAACGCACCTTCAATATTGATGGCGGTGGCGGCGGCAATGATTACGCCGTAAACGCCCGCGCCTCCGCCGGTTCATTTCAGTTGAGCGGCTTCTTCCGTCACGATGTTCAGGTGCCCACGCTGGCCGCCATCTTTTCCCAGGTGCCCGGCTTGCAGGACGCGCTGGATCGCGCCGGCATCGTGGCCTCAACGCCGGAACAGCTTGCCGACCTGCTGCGTAACACTGCGCTATTGCAGCTTCTCGGCTTCACTAATGCATTCACCGTGAACCTGGCGCCGTCGCGTAACGACCTGAGCGCCGCAATGAGCTGGATCTCGCGCAAGCAGAACCGCCGCAAAGTCGATTTGAGTTACTTCAACAGCAACACAGAACTCTTGCAGGGCCACTTCGTGCTGACCACCGCCACACTGAGCTACTCGCAGCGCCTCAAGTCCACCAATGACATTGTCGGCTCCGCATCGCTGGTGCGCACGGCGAACAATGGCGTTACCACCACGCACCCGCTGTTCAGTATTTCAATCCAGCACAGGTTTTTCACCGTCCCAGGACTGCTGCTCCCCGGGCGCCACGGCATGATCCAGGGCCACCTTTTCCGCGACGATGACTCGACCGGCATGTACAGCACGCAAGTCACGGCTCTGGCCGGGATTGAGGTCCGCCTCGACGAAAACCGCGTGACCCGCACGGACCCCAACGGTTATTACTCGTTTCATCATGTGCCGTTCGGCGTGCATCGCGTGGAAGCCAGGCTGCAGAGCGACGAGCCTTTCTTTTACACCACTGACTCTCCCGCCACCGCCGACATGAACGCCACTGTGGATTTCGGCGTCAACTTCGCCAAGGGACAGATCTATGGCTTCCTGCTCAATGACGCTGAAACGGGCATCGGCGGGATCACCGTGGAACTAAAAAATGAAAAATTCACCCGGCGCGTGACCACCGGCGGCAACGGCAAGTTTGCCTTTACCGGCCTTGCTCCCGGAGGCTACTCCATTGCCACGCTCCCGGATTCTTATCCGCCCGGATACGCGTTGCAGGACCTGGCCGCGCAAAATGTCACCGTAGAATCCGGCAAGCCCGCCAGCGCGCAGTTCACGGTGAAGGCGCTGCGCTCCATCGCCGGCCGCGTGCTGGTCTATGACAAGAGCTCGCTGCAGACCGTTCCGTTTGCCGGCGTCACCGTACGGTTGAAGGAACTTTCACAGGAAATAAAGACCGGACCCACCGGCGCCTATATTTTCCGCAACCTGGCCGCCGGAACGTACACAGTTGCCATCGAGCACGAAGGAAAAGAAATCTCGCGCTCAGTAATGCTTACGCCCGCGCCCGCCACAGTCCGCGATATCGACCTGAATGCCGGGGCCAAAGAAGTGCCGGCGCAAAAACAGTAAAGCTTACAAGGCCTCAGTGCTTCTTTTTCCGCACCTTCGTCGGCCTGTCTGTTCTAGTATCCGTCACCGGCGCCAGCTTCACCATTACCACCGGCTGCAATCTTGAAACGTTGTCCTTCGGATCGGCTGCGTTGGCCATGATGATCCGTTGCTCGCCGTCCGGGCCAATGACAAGCCCGACCGAGGTAACCACGGTGGCCGTCACCGTCAATGTGTCCTGAGCGCTTCCCGCTGCTGCAGGCGCCGATGTTCCAGATGTTTTGGCCCGTTGCGCCGTCGCATTCACGCAACACAAGATCGCGAAGGTTGCGAGAAGCGACCCAGAGATAAATCTGCCGCGATGCATACAAAGGCTTGCTGCCACTCAAATGGGATTGCGCTCGCGGGGAAGGAGTTTGCCGGTCTCGGCAACAATTGGCTATCGGCGAGGCTGTCTCGCTGCTTGCAGTAAATTACCGGTGCGCTATTTTTACGCTCATCGCCGTATCCGAAAAAGAAGAAGCAGGTTCGCATCAGGGCACGGCCCAGCCCTCGCCTCAGGCGGGGGTGAGCGAAGCGAAAAGTGCCGTAAGGCATCAAATAGATCCGGCTTTAGCCACTGAAAACAGCGGCCACGGCGTCACCCCAAAGTAATGGCTTCCACGCTGATTGCTTCACGCCTCGCGCCCTAGGTGTGATATCCATTGATTCGAATGCGTCTTCCAGAAATCGATTGGAAGCCGGTTTCCCGCACACAGCTTGCCGGCTGGCTGGCCTTTTACTCGCTGCTCCTGCTCTATCTCGCGCTGCACTGGGGCCAGTTGACGCTGCTCGATAACGTTCATCTCCCCATCCATGAAGGCGGGCATCTGCTTTTTGGCTGGCTGGGTGAGACCCTGGGACTCTGGGGCGGAACGCTGCTTCAATTGCTGGTTCCCGCGTTGCTGGCGGCGAGTTTTGCCGTACGGCGCGAACTGCCCGGCACCGTGTTCTGCGCGTTTGCGTTCTTTCACAGCCTCACGGGCGTTGCAACCTACATGGCGGACGCGCTGCGCCAGGAGCTGCCGCTGGTCACCGTGGGCGCCATTGCCGACGAAGCCCAGCATGACTGGGTGCGCATCTTCTCCAGCCTGGGCCTGCTGCCCCACGCAATCCAGATCGGCAACCTCACGCGGCTGGTGGCATGGGTGGGAATGGTGGGAACAATTGGGTGGTTTGTCTGGCGGCAGTGGCATCTCGCCGACGATGCGGCGCCCTCGGCATAGCCGCCTACGGCGCAACCGCTTCCACCAGCTCCAGCGCAGTCTTGCGCAGTGGCTTCATCAGCGGCAGTCCGGAAAGACGCAGCAGGCTTACCAGCAGGCCCAGGCTCTTCGCCATCAGCTTTTCCGTGCGCTGCTGGCCGGGTGAGCGATCGTACAGCCAGAACAGGATCAGCCCCATCTGGTAGAGCCAGAGCAGGTAGGGAAGTTGCGGCTTGAGATCGGCGGGGACTTTCACGTCACCGCCTTCCAGCGCGATGCGCAGATGCTCGATCGAACGCTCGCGGATGGGACGCGTCTCCTCGCTGAAAGGCGAGAGCGGGTCTTTGCTGTCCGGCGCGTGGCGGAAAAGGGCATCACAGAACTTGCGGTTGGGCGCCAGCAATTCAAAGCGCTTCTCCATTACGCAGCGGAGACGGTCTTTGAGCTTCTTGTGTCCAGCCATAGCTTCGAGAATCGCCTCGTGGCTGCCCTCCTGAATCTCATGATAGAAAGCCAGGACGATGGCCTCTTTGGACGAGAAGTAGTAGTAAGCTCCGCCTAGCGCAACGCCTGCTTTGGCCGCGATATCGCGCATGGTGGTTTGTTCAAAGCCTTTTTCGCGAAACGACTCCATCGCGGCTTCATAGATCCGCCGGCGCGTATCTTCCGCGCGCGGCGTAGGACGGGTCTTCATTGCAGGTGTATTCATCGCAGATAATCCGATACTGTTCCTTCCGGCACGGCAGCACAAGGCGCCAGCGGAATTTTACTCAGTTCGCCCGCTATCTCTTCCGTCCGGCCATGGCCCAGCCAGCGGGAAATAGTGTGACGGTTTTTGGAAATCATTTCAAAGGCCTGCCGAGCAAACGGCGCGAGCATCAGATGCGCCAGCCGGCAGGCCCATTCGCGGTAGTCTTCCAGAGCATAGAGCGCCATGATCCAGGCGGAGTTATTCAAATACACCTGGCCGTCGTCGCTGATGACGACCAGGTCATTGCACGTAGCCAGCCTGTCCAACTCGGGAAACATTTTCTGCGCCCTTTCGGAACCGGCCGGGACCATCGAGAGCCCGAGCCAGCTACGCTGCACCAGCAGCCAGTCTTTCAGCCGTTGGCACAGCTCGCATTTCGGATCATATAGCACGTAGAGCTTTTCCATAATTCACCTCACTTCGACTGAGATCGCATTCTCGATCAAAGATCACGCGTAGTTCCTGATAATTCTTATCGCGGCACCGCCACCTTCAGCACCGCGTCCGGCGCCACGGGAGGACGCCGCGGGCCGTTGTGCTGGCCATGGGCTCGAATGCGCGAGAAGACAAAGAGATTGAAGAAATGCATGCCGCCCAGCGTGAGCAGGACAAACCCCAGCTTGTCGCTCAACATTTCAATCGCGGCGCGCGAGTTCACAATCACGGCCGTGCTCTTCAAGGCCAGCGCTACAAAGCCAATGTTGATCAGGTAAAAGCCCACTACCAGCAGATGGTTCACTGATGCGGCCAGTTCGGCATCGCCGTGGAAGGAGTCCACCAGGAAGATGGCGCCACGTTTGTGCAGGGTGCGGGCCACCCAGACGGTCAGGGCAACACTGATCAGGAGATAAACAAGATAGCTGACGACAATCGTGGTTTCGTTGCTGTACATGAGTTTTCGTCCTCCATAAAGTTAATTTGAACGTGTTCAAAACAAGAATAGCTCCTGGGCCGACCGGTGTCAAGTGAAATTTTGAACATGTTCATAAGCGCTTCAATTTTCTGGTTGCTTATCGCGCAGCAAATCGCACCTAACCTCTTCTTTACAAGCGTTTTACCGCCTCTTTACTCAGGGCTGTCCCTACATGTGTTCTCATGTCTAAAGGCTAGTTACGTAACACGGTCCCGCTCCGGAGGGCTTCCGGGGCGGGATTGAAGGGAAACCGAATGCCAGGGAAGACCGTTCTCCTCGCCGTTGTCTGGCTGCTTTTCGCTGGCGGGCGAATAAAAAGCCAGCAGCCGGCAACCGCCTCCGATGCCGGCCAGCCGGGAACTCTCACCGTTACTGTAAAAGTGGTCAATGTTCCCGCCACAGTCCGCGACAAGCACGGAGCAATCATCAGCACGCTGGGCAAAGACGACTTCATGCTGGAAGAAGATGGCCGTCTGCAAACCGTCCGATATTTTGCCCACGATACCGATCTGCCGCTTACTCTTGGTCTGCTTGTGGATACGAGCATGAGCCAGCGCCGGGTCCTTGAAAAAGAGCGCCATGCCAGTTACAGCTTCCTCGACCAGATGCTGCGCCAGAGCAAGGATGTCGCGTTTGTGATCCATTTCGACCATGAGGTGGAGCTGTTGCAGGACCTCACTGCATCGCGCGAAAAGCTTGAATCGGCGCTGCAAACGCTGCAGGTGCCGCAATTCGATTCCGCAGGCGGGCAGGGAGGCGGCCCCGGCGGAAACGGTGGAGGTCCCAACGGTGGCGGCTATCCTGGAGGAAGAGGCGAGCATCACCGGCATGGTTTTGGCGGCGGAGGCACGCTTCTTTATGACGCGTCTTACCTCGCCTCAGACGAACTGATGAAAAAGCAGCAGGGACGCAAGGCGCTCATCATTCTTTCTGACGGCGTAGACAGCGGTAGCAAGCTCAGTCTTGAAACCGCTATCGAGACCGCGCAACGATCTGACACGGTGGTTTACTCCATCCTGTTTGCCGATGACGAAGCTTACGGCCGGGGAGGCTTTGGCGGCCGGGGAGGCTATGGTGGCCATCACGGCGGCGGTTCCAGATTCCCGCAGGAGTCGCGGCCTGACGGCAAGAAGGTCCTGGAGAGGATTTCCAGGCAAACCGGCGGGCGGCTCTTTGAAGTTTCCAAAAAACTGCCGATCGAAAAAATATACGAGTCCATCGCGGAGGATCTGCGCAATCAGTACAACCTGGGGTACACCCCAGACCCGGCAGCCAACGAAGGGAGTTATCACAAGATCACTCTGAAAACGAAGCAAAAAGACCTGACCGTGCAGGCCCGGGACGGATATTACGCGAATCGCTAAAACGCATTCCGGCTGGGACCAAATCGCTTCTTGCGATCGCAACAGCATTCGCGAAATGTGTTGGAAAATCGAGCGCAAGGCGTTGTATTAAGGGCTGGAGGCTACGCCCGCAGATACTTGCCGACGACTGACGCAATTACTCCCAGGCCGATAATGGCGATGGGCCCATGGTTCTGCCGCAGAGCGCCAACTGCGTCGCCGCTCGACGTTACAAGGTAAACTCCCCAGCAGATGCCGCCGACGATCGCCACTGCACCCAGCCAACGCAGAAGAGGACTGCCGGGTTCTGCTTCGCGCTTGCGCGGCGGCCGGAATGAGCCGCGATCTTCGTACCCTTCACGGGCGCCCGTGCCCCATTCGTCCTGAAAGCGTTTCTGCGCCATGCGCCAAATTTGACTCAATTCCCGCAAAAATACAACAAGCAAAACTTCTTAGATCGATGCTTTCCGGGGTTCATGTCCCTTAGAGATGAAACGGTTTGCATAGCAGCTTGGCTGTCGTGCCTGCAATTTACAATGATCAATCTACTATGCCCCATTTATTCGAGCCTCTCATCCTTCGCGGCGTGGAGCTTAAGCATCGCATTGTGGTCTCGCCCATGTGCCAATACTCCTGTACTCACGGACTTGCCACGGACTGGCACTTCGTCCATCTGGGCAGCCGGGCGGTGGGGCGCGCCGCAGCCGTTATCGCCGAAGCCACAGCCATTACGGCCGATGGCCGCATCAGCCCGCAGGACCTCGGCATCTGGACGGACGCGCACGTAGAACCGTTGCGCCGCGCCTTTTCATTTATCGCCGAGCAAGGATCAGTGCCGGGCATTCAGTTGGCCCACGCCGGCAGGAAGGCGAGCACCAGCGAACCGTGGAATGGCGGCAAGCCAATTTCTTCCGCTCAGGGTGGCTGGACGCCCATTTTTGCCCCTAGCCCGCTGGCATTTGCCGAAGGCTACCAGGTGCCTCATGCTCTCAGCGTGGCTGAAATCACCGCGATGGTTGAGGCCTTCGCCGCGGCTGCCCGGCGTGCGTACGCCGCAGGCGCCAAACTGGTAGAGCTACACGCCGCGCACGGATACTTGTTGCATTCCTTCCTCTCGCCCTTGAGCAATCAGCGCACGGACCAGTACGGTGGCTCGTTCGCCAACCGTATTCGCATGGTGTGTGAGGTTGTAAACGCGGTAAGAAAGGTCTGGCCGGACCAATACCCGCTCTGGGTGCGGATCTCCGCTACTGACTGGACCGAGGGCGGTTGGACCGTGAATGAGTCAATCGAACTGGCACGGATACTCCAACCACTCGGCGTCGACCTGGTCGACTGCTCTTCCGGGGGAAACATACATCAAGCAAAAATTCCGGTGGGGCCAGGCTATCAGGTGGCGTTCGCCGAGCAGATTCGTCGCCAGGGAGGCGTGCTCACGGGCGCTGTGGGCATGATCACTGATCCGGCCCAGGCCGACCAGATCGTCCGCAGCGGACAGGCGGATGTGGTAATTCTGGCGCGCCAGTTCCTGCGCGAGCCTTATTGGCCGCTGCTCGCTGCCCGCGCGCTGGGGCAGGACATCCAATGGCCGCTACAGTATGAAAGAGCCAAGATGAAATGAGAGCGAAAGGATCGCCGCAATCGCGTGGAATCGCCGAAGTGGGTGAAATGCCCGCGCAAGCACAGAAGCGCCGCCCGGGCCGCCATCGGAATGGAATACAGTGCCGTACACGGCAACACGCGCGTAACCGGATACAGAAATGGAATTTCGGATCAGTAATCTGTGTCAATCAGTGGTGAGGTTGTGGTTTTCCGATGACGCGTGATTGCGGCGATCTCGCGCAATCACGGCGATCTCGCGCAATCACGGCGATCTTCTTATTTCCTCTGAGCTGCCTGGGCGGTTTGCGCGGCGTGCGCTTCTTCCATGCGGTTAATCGCACGCTTTTCCACGGGCGACGACAAAACGATGGAAGTCGAGGTTGTGCCAAAAGGCGTAAGCCGGTCAATGAGCGATTCCAGGTGCTCCACCGAGCGCACGTGTACCTTCATGATGAAGGAGTCAGCGCCCGTGCCACGGTGGCATTCCACCACCTCAGGCGAATTCTTGACCACGGCCGTGATCCGCGTGAAGACGTCGCCCACAACTGACATGCGGATAAACGCCGTAATGGGCATGCCAACTTTCATTGGGTCCACGTCCGCGTGATAGCCGACGATGATACCGGCTTCTTCCATGCGCTTTACGCGTTCCACCACAGCCGGCGTGGTTAGGCCTACACGGCGCCCCAATTCGGCGTAAGAGAGCCGCCCATTGATCTGCAGCTCGTGCAGAAGTTTCCAGCCAATCTGATCGAGCAGCTTGTCAGTTCTTAAATTTGTTTCCATTTTTCGCCTGACATTATAAGACAGATTTTATCTTTACCTAAGGCCGTAATGGGGCGTCCAGTTCAGAAATCCGCAATGTACACAAAAATTAGCAGATACTAATTTTTCGACAGGGCCACTTATTTAACACTAGAAGTCGCATTCTGGCTACAAAAATAATGTCAGACCTTCTATTCAACCCTTGGTTCGGTGTGCAAACAGCAACATGACTGCACAGGAACTGGCCTTGATCGTACCGCCAATTTTGACCGCCAAGGGGAGAGAGCTGCTGAGATAATATGCTTTTAAATCAGTAACATCCGCGACAACAGCGGCCTTAT
>JBGPZS010000485.1:0-3468 GCA_041493865.1 Terriglobia bacterium | reverse complement strand
TTTCCCGCCCCGTTGGGTCCCAGAAGGCCGAAGACCCCGCCTTGCTCGATGCTGAAAGAGAGGTCGTTGACGGCCACGAACTGGTCATAGGATTTACGGACTTTGGTGAGTTCAATAGTTTGCATGCAAAGAGAATCCTGCCTTAGATGTACTACGCTGGGAGTGTCCTAAGGTTACACGATTTCCAGATATTGGTCGATCCAGCCGCGGACTTTCAACCGGCGCTCGTCGCTGGAGTCAAAGCGCAGGCCATAGACTTTGTCGGTCTCCCGGTACCAGCAGATGAAGGCGCGGACGCTCACCTTCTCCAGTCCGGGAAGAGACAGCATGAGGCGGATGGGATCTGACTTGGGCAGCGGCGTGGAACAGCGTACTGACATTCCTCCCGAGCTGACCTCCACCGTAGTGACCATGGTGGGCGCCCGGTTGCCGGTATCAATCTCCGCCTGCGAAACCACGGGAATGCGCACATAGCGGCGCAATTCATGGATCACCAGCAGGTGCGTGGCCCGGACCACCTTCAGCACGCTCTGCCGGTCTAAAGGCTCATCCAGAACGGCGTTGATTCCGTAGGCGGAATAGCGCAGAGCCTCCTGTGTATTCCTGGCGATCCCGTACACCACCAGGCGGCGATTGGAGGGCGAGTTGCGCGCCGCCTTCAGGATACGGTCCGCATCCGGGTCATACAAGCGGAGCACGCAGGCCTCAAATTTCTGCCGGTTGAAGAGCGCAGCCGGGTCTCCCTCGGCCGCCACCACGGTAATGCCGAACTGCTTGAAGCAGTCATTCAGAAAGCTGTTGCAGGCGGGGTCAATGTGGATGCTCGCAATCCTGGCAGTGATCTTGCCCGAGATGGCTGCGACGGTGGTACTGCTCATGTCTCCCTGATTCCGTTACCTGGAAGCGGAAAATTCCTTTTTGATGTTGGCCGAAGCTACTTGATTTCGTCCTGCCTGTTTGGCCTGGTAAAGAGCGCTGTCCGCCGCGGCCACCACTTCATCGCGGGTAACGCCGTGGGCGGGGTAGTCGGCCACGCCGCAACTGATCGTCACCGGGCGTGGCACGCCAGGAAAGAAGTGTGTTTCCACCTGGCGGCGCAGTTTTTCCGCAACCCGCATGGCGCTTTCTCCCGTGGTCTCCGGCACCACAATGGCGAATTCGTCACCGCCGTACCGGCATACCATGTCCATCTTGCGCAGCTGCTGTTTGAGAATGGAAGAAACCGAACGCAGCATTTCATCGCCCAACAGGTGCCCGAATTCATCGTTCATCTTCTTAAAGTGGTCAATGTCCACCATGATGACGGACATACGTCCCTGGAAGCGGCCCGCGCGCTCCAGTTCTTCTACGATGCGCATCTCAAAATAGCGCCGGTTATGGATGCCGGTCAGGCCGTCCACGTAGGCCAGCTGTTTCATGCGGTCAAAGTTATGCGCGTTCTGGATGGCTGCGGCGCAGATGTCCGCCACTGACTCCAGCGGCTGCACATCGTCGCTGTCAAAAGCGTTCATGGTGGCGCTGTCCAGCGCCAGCACGCCCAGCTTTTCACCAAAGATAATCAGGGGCACGCACATTTCCGATCGCGTTTCCGCGAAGCCGGCGATATAGCCTTCCACATTATTTACGTCGTTTTCAATCACGCTTCTTCCTGAAGCCATGGCGCGAGCCGCCAGCCCGGTCCCCGGCGAGAGCAGCGATCCCATGGCCAGGTTCGGGGTGAGCCGGCCCTCATAAGCGCGCACGCGGAGGCTTTCGCCTTCGGCCAGCAGGACCGCGGCGTGGTCAATACCAAACAATTCCATCAGCAGGCGGCAAACCACGGTGAGCAACTCATCCAGGTCAAGCACGCGCGTGGTCTTCTTGGCCACGGCGTTGATGGCCTCAAGCTGCTTAGTGCGACGCCGCTCCGTGGCGTACAAACGGGCATTTTCCAGCGCCATGGAGGCCTGCGTGGAAAACAACGTGAGCAGATCGATCTTTTCCGCGTCAAAATAGTCCACCTGCTCGCTCTGGAAATCCAGAACACCCACCACTTCATCGCGCACCAGCAGAGGAATGGCGACCTCAGACATGGTTTCGTCGACCTTCCGCAGGTAGCGAGGGTCCTTGGTCACGTCGGGCGCATACACGGGCCGTTTGAGTTCGGCCGCGGCCCAGGTCAGCCCCACGCCTTTGGGGATCCGGTACCCCACGTCCAGGTTGCTGCGGCCCAGGTGGGCGCGGACCTGGAGTTCCTGCCCGGATTTATCCAGCAGAAGCACGGCGCCGTTCTGCAGTTGAAAGAAGTCGCGAATGATGGTGAGGACGCGGTTCAGCACCTCATCCAAATCAAACGTAGAGAGAATCGCCTGACTGGCGTCATACAAAATAGCGATCTTTTGCATTGATTCGAGCAAAGCGAATCCGTCTCCGTTGACAAACTGGGCCACGCGGCTCCCGGCGGGAAGCACTCGAACGATTGCCGGAGGGGGGTGTGAGCACGCTACCTGGTTACTTCAGATAAGAGATTTTATAGCGAAAAGCCAAACCGTGAAAGATGATTTTAGTCACCACAGCCAAGTCTTTAGTTATGTATGCGAAAACACGCATCGGACAGGATTCAACTCTGCCGTTTTTGAATTTACAGAGACTTTACAATGCCGGGTATCTCTGGAGCTGATTCCTGGCACGCGCACCCTCCGCCCGAATGCGGCTTCTGACAACTATTGCAGGCTGCAACCGCCGGCTCAGCGCTTCAGCAGGTCGACCGGCCCTTTGACGTCGGTTACCCGGAAGTACTTCGCCAGCGCGGGATGCTTCTTCGCTACCTCCTCATACATTGCATAAGCCACATTGCGGTAGGAAAAGTGTCCGGCGGCGCCGCTGCGCAGCTCCGCGATGTAAAGCGCCTCGGCAAAATCCATCTTGAAGAGCGTGCGCTTGCGGAAAGCCATGGGCAACAGGTAGAGCCCGGCATGCGCGCCAACCTTCCCAAGTTGGTCGCACGCGTGCACCACTTTCTGCATAGCTGCCCGGTAGCGGGTTTCCAGGCCGGCGGCAGCAATGTCCGGCGGCGTGTCATAGCCGTGATGGCGCGTGAACCCCTGCTCAATCTGCGTGCAGCGGCGGTGGCGATGCATGTCGCGGAAGCCGCCAATGTCCATCAGGATGTCAAACTTGAACTGCTGGCCCGCGTGGAACCCGCGCAAGAGTTCGTCATGCGGGCCGCGATGGCGCATACCCAGATCGATGATCTCGCTGCGCCGCGCCGCCGTGAGCGCCTGCACCCGCTCTTTGATCTGCCGGTAAGAGTGATGACATGCCGAATAGAGCAGCGTGGCCGCGATCTCCACCTCCAGCGGGCCGTCTTCAATCAGGTCAACCAGCGGAGCCAACCCCAAAGGCACGCCTTCCATCAACTCGGCGGCGGCGTGCTCCAGTTCGCTTCGTGTCCGGCTTTCATACTCGTTGGCATGGGCGTACTTCACC
>JBGPZS010000185.1:0-7476 GCA_041493865.1 Terriglobia bacterium | reverse complement strand
ATCTTCAGGAAGCGGCTTGTCCTGCGCTGCACCCTGCTTGTCTTTGTCTTCAATGTTCTGCCTGGACGGCTGCGTGGCAACCATGATCTCGCTCAGGCCGATTTCTTCCTGTCCTTCAAGCTCTTTCTGGTGTTTGTTGTACCAGTCTTGAATGTCCTCATTGCTGATGTGGAGTTTGGCCCCAACCTCCTGGCCGATTACCTGCTGCGTGACCGCGCCCACGCGTATCTGCTCTTTGAAGTCTTCGTAAGAAACACCCTGTTTCTGCGCTTCTTTTTCCAGGTCATCGATGCTGGCGAGGTTCATCTGTTGCCGCAACTGATTGAGCCGCTTTACCACTTCCGTCTCACCGGTGATGCCCATTTCCTTGCCGCGTTCGAGCAGCAGCTGCTGATCAATCAGGTCGCGCAGAATATCAGCTTGCGCTTTGGTCCACTTTGTCTGCCAGTCAGAGGGAAACCGCTGCTTGAGCTCTTCCAGGTTCGCCTGCTTGGCCTTTTCCAGCTCAGAACGAGTAATGATCTGGTCATCGACCCGGGCGATAATTTCGTCCACGATGTTATCGGCGCGAAGCGCCACCGCCACCAGCACGAGCGCAGACGCAAGCAAAGATAGTTTTTTTAGCATTGTGAAGACCTTCTACCAGAGAACTCAGGACTATTGCTCTTATTTTATCAGCGGACACACCAATGCAGCCACCCCGTAGAACGCCGGCAACCGCTATTATTGCGCTTTTTTCTTCTTGTTGAGCAGCCCGCCCAGAGCGTCTTTCAGGTCCTGCTTCTGCTGGTCTGGCTGTGCACCGCCCTTATTGCCCTTCACCGCCTGCAGCAGGGTGTTCTGCAGATTGCCTTTCACCGATTCGCCCAAAGCGGGGCGGAAGACCGGATTCGACGTCTTGCCCTGGATCAGGAAAGGCAGGCCATTGCTCTGGGCCGAAGTGGAAAGCCCGGTCAGGTTGCCCACAAGATTATTGGCGCTGCTGGAGAGCTTGAGCAGCATTTTGAAGTCGAGCGAGTTGTCGCCGGCAATCACGCCGTTGCCAGTGACCATTCCCAGCGACGGCACATCGAGCACAATGTTGTCGGCGCGTATTCCCTCCGGCGCAACACGCAAAGCCGAGCTGAAGGTCTGGATCAACGTGTCCGTGCTTCCTTTGTTGCCGGTAAAGGCCGCGATGGCCCCGAGCTTGGAGCCGAGGTTAAAGCCGGAAAGGTGCGTCCCGGTGATATTCAGCGGGCCATTAATCACCAGGCGGTCCAGCGGGCCCTCCGCCACAAGGTCCATATTGATATTGCCTCCCTGCAACTGCGATCCCGAGGGCAGAATCACGCCGAAAGCCGGCAGCAGGCCTGCAACGTCATTCACCGCCATGTTCTTTCCCTGGATCTTCAAGTTGGCTAGCATGTCTCCGCTTTTGGCGTTGAGAGTGCCGGTGGCATTGGTCACGCTGTTGCCGGTGTGCAGATTCGCATTGATGGTGCCGGTTTCCGAATCCAACGCGTAATCGGATTTGTAGTCGAGCCCAACCGGCTGCTTGGCCGGCTGGCCGCCCTTCATCACGCACAGGTTGGCGGCTTTGGCCTTGCCTTCAGAGTGCACCTGATGGCCGTTCGACTTCACCTGGCCGTCAAAATCGAGCGCGCCGCTCAGCCCGGAAGCGGGATCAACGAAGCCGGTAGCGCCCAGATCAACGTGCTTGAGCGTAAGTTTGGCGTCAAGCGGGCTCTTGGCGGAATCACTGGAATTAAGCGGGCCCGCCTGGCCTTCCAGCTCCAGCGTGCCGCCGCCCGGCATCGCCGCGGAGAGGGTGAAAGGAATAGCGCTTTGCGCGGAAATGTTCCGCGCCACCAGGTCCACATTCTTGTAGACGCTCTCCTTCCCTGCTTTATGGCCGCTGCTGTAGCCCACGCGCACCGTCCCATCCGCAATCTTAAATTTGTCAACGGAGACGTCCGGCGCTGCTTTCCCCGCGGACCCGGAGGCGGTCTTTTGCGTCGCGCCACCGAGCGTGGAGTAATTCCATTTTCCGGCCGAGTTCTTGAGCAGCGTAATCTCCGGCTTCTCCACCGTGAGCGAAGTGACTTTGAGCTGCCTGGAGAAAATCAGGGGCAGCAACTGCACGCCAATCTTGACCGTAGACGCACGCAGGAACGGGCCCTTGTTAAAGGCGGGATCGTCAGCGATGGAGATCTCGCTGGCCGTTGCGCCGCCGCTCAAGATGGAGGACTCAAGCTTGCCGATGTTGACTGGACGGTTGAGCGCCACGGAGATCTTCTTTTCCAGGTCGGGACGGAAGCTATCTACATTGATGAACAGTGGAGCAACGATCACGAGGAGCAGAAGGACTCCAACTACAATCCCGGAGACCACGAACATACGTTTCATGGCAAGCAATGCTATCAGAAACCGGCCCCAAGAGATGTTGTTGACAGGGCAGGCGGTTTGCTGGAGCATACGGGTCATGACCATAAGGCAATTTCTGGCTTTGGCCGTGTTTCTGAGCTTGTTGGTGTGCGCCCAGGCGCAAACTGATCCAGCAGCAAAGCCAAGAAAACTGCGAGTATCCTCCGGCGTCGCCGAAGGGCTCAAAACGCATACCGTGAACCCTAAATACCCAAGGGAGGCCAGAGAGCAAGGAATTCAGGGTGACGTAATACTTCAAGCGACGATTGATACCAAAGGAAACATTACGAACCTAAAAGTTGCGCAGGGCGACCCCATTCTGGCCGCGGCGTCGATAGAAGCCGTCAAGCAGTGGAGATACCGGCCCTACGTGCTCAATGGTGAGCCGGTGGAAGTAGAGACCACGATCAAGATCCAGTTCCACATGTGAAGAATATTTGGTACCGGAGACTGCCATGAAAAAATTTTTGCAAGCCGTTGTTTTTACCGGATTGCTCAACCTCAGCAGCATCGCGATTGTGCGCCAGTCCCCGCAAGCCGCCGCCGGTCCCGCAGGTTCATCGCCGGCCGGATTAGACAACGGCGCGATTATGTATCTCGAACTGTCCAAGACGCTTGACGCCAAGAAAGCAAAGGCAGGCGATCCGGTGACGGCGCAGCTTCTTGTCGATGTCGTCGCCCACGGCAAAATTGTGGCCCGTCGTGACTCAAAGCTGATCGGGCACGTCACTGAGGCGCAGCCGTACACCAAGGAAAATCTGGAATCGAGATTGGGCTTCGTTTTCGACAAGGTCATACTCAAAGGCGGCCCGGAAGTGCCGGTCCGGTCCATGCTCCTGGCCATACGCCCGGCGCCGAGGCTGACAATCGATGCGCCCAGCGCCCCTGCCCCGCCGGGGATGAACCCAGCCTCAAACCCAGTCCCGGAAAAGCACTACCCTTCACCCAAAGTTGCGAGCCCGAAAATGAACACCTCCTCTGGCGGCCAACTGAAGGCGCGCGATCAGGAGATGTCTGGAATCGGGCTGACCGACATCGAAGGACTAAGCCTCACCGCCGCCGAAAATGGAAGGGCCCAGGCAATTGTCTCCTTTAAACATAATGTGAAATTGGAAAGTGGCGTTCGATTGGACGTGCGCGTTGCGGACGTGCCCAGTAAGAAACAGCCGGCTCAGGTCCCGTAATTCTTCTTGAGATAGTTTGTGATCTCCGCTTCCAGTTCGGCATATCCGGCGTGGATGGTGCTGCGCAGCGCCGATTCCACGCTCTGTCCTTCCCCCAATCTTTGCAGCAGCCGCGCGAGATCGCTCAGTCCATACGTCGCGCGGATGTACTCCACCGCGGCCAGGCTCTCCGCGTACGCAACCGAGGCTTCCGCGGAGCTATAACCCTGAAATTCGCCTTCCAACTGATTGAGCGGGACCTGCCGGCCTGAGGCGTAGAGAGCAGCCAGCCGCGGGCCGATGGCGCTGGTCGTCATTCCCTGCTCCAGTTCGGCGATTCCTTCATTGAGCCAGCCCGGCGCGCGGCCATGCGTGATCTGCGCGACGAATGAATGCGTCAATTCATGCCGCAGTACCTGCGCCATCTCTGGCGTTACAGCTTTGACGCCGGAAATTGGAATGCGGATCTTCCCGTCATTCAGCGCCGCGGTCCAGGCTGCCGCGTGGGTCACGTCAAAGAACGCCTGGTCGGCATAGAGTGAGACAAAAATGTTTCTTGGTGTTGCGCCCAGATCGTTCGCCAGGCCGCGGTAATCGGCTTCCAGGGCTTCCAGCACCTGTGTGCGGAGCGCGTCCGCTGCTTGGGATCCTTCATAGCGCAGGGTGAAGTGGCTGCTCTCCTGCTGGCGGAAGTCGGCCTCAGTTTTTGATTCGCGCTCCACCCGGTCCAGCAACTGCCGCGTCCTATCATCCGGCCGGAGTTGCAAGGACTTCTTCAATGCGGCAATGGCTTCACGGTTGTGGTCGCTCTTGTAGCAGGCATATCCCAGCAGCAGAAAGGCGTCCGCCGATTGCGGGCTGGCTCGCACTGCCTGCTGTGCGCGGAGCAGCGCCTCGTCCGGCCTGCCCAGTTGCAACAAGACGGCGGAATAATTCTCCAGCAGGACGCCATGATCGGGCAGAAACACCAGCGCGGCCTGCAGGTAGCGCGCCGCGGCGGAGTAGTTGCGCCGTTTTTCCTCGAAATTGGCGGCAATTGAATTTGCGGCGGCGGATTGCAGAGGATCGCTTTCGCTCTCAATCGCCTTCAAAGCGCCTGCGTCCACGGCCCCGTTGCGGATCACTCGGGCCACCAGATCGCCCGACCCCGTCATCTCCTGGTGCGCCGGCAGGGCCTCCGTCACGGCGGACGGTTCGGCCGGCGCCATTTGCGCGGGGCCTTTCTCAATGCGCGCAACAATGGACTTGGGTATGCTGAGCGTGTTATCGCCGATGGTATATTCCACGCGCCCGTTGTGTTCCTGCGCGGAATCAGCGCGGATGCGGTCACCGTTTTTCAGCACGATTGTGTCCGCGCCTGCCGCGGCGCACAACACGATAAAGGCGCAAAATGTAATAATCGATTTCAAGTCAAAAAAGTCCAACTAATTATGGCATGTCTATGAAGCGCGTCTTCATCCTGCGAGTAACGAAGGTACTATTGCTCATCTCCGCCCTCGGTGGCATGCCGGCCGCGGGCCAGGCCGTGGCGCCCGCTTCCGGCGCGGTGGCCCTCTACCGCGATCTTCTCAATCCTTCCTTTGACCTCAAAGATGTCTACCGCGTGCGTGACGTCTCCATTTTGCTTGAGGACCTGCACATCTCCATCAGTGACGGCACCATGGCGTTCATGCGCGAGGTCAACGGGCACATTACCGGCGCGGTTTTTGAAGGCGTGGGTGAAGTGCTGCTGGTCCCCCCAAACCGCGCGGAACGCACCTCTCTCGCGCTGTTCACCGGTTCCGCCGTGCTGGAGCAGCGCTTCCAGTCGGCCTACTTCCGCTTTTCTGACGACAAAGCGGCCGCCGAGTTGCGCGCCGGACTCCGCGGCCCCGCGGAAGACGCGCTGGAATTCATCACGCGTTGGCAGGAACCGGCCAGGCTCCTGGCCCGAGGCGATGCGCTCCCCATTCTCCAGGCCATGACCAGCACCAAAGAAGCCGCTGCGCGCTTTCTGCACCTGCGCGTGGGAGGGACCGCGGCCGGGATCTTTGACCTGTTTTTCGATACCAACAATTCCGAGCAGATCAGCGTGGCCCAGGCCAGCGTGATCAATAATTCGGCGTTTTATGACACCTGGACCTCCTTCCCGATGCGTTCCATCCGTCAGGCCGCGGGCGAAGAAGACCCGGCCACTCGCGCCAACTTTGAGATGTCCGACTACCTCTTGCGCGTCAAGGTTCAGCCGCCCACCGACCTCAGCGCTGAAGCCGAATTCATGCTCACTCCTCACCATTCCGGCCAGCGAACAGTGGTCCTGGAGTTGTCGCGCTACCTCAAGCTCGCCGAAGTTCGCGTCAACGGCACGCCCGCCGAGTTCATCCAGAATGAAGCCATCAGCGGCAGCGACCTCTCCCGGCGCGGTGACGATCTGATCGGCGTGGTGCTTCCCGTGCCCCTGGAAAAAGACCGGCCGGTCAAATTGTCATTCAAGTATTCCGGCCCCGTGATGTTCAATGCCGGCGGCGAGCTGATCTACGTGGGAGCGCGCGGCACGTGGTATCCGAATCTGGGCCCGACTTTCTCCATGTTTGACCTCACGTTTGAGTGTCCTAGTGACTGGTCCGTCGTCGGCACCGGCAAACAGGTTTCAAGCACCGTGGCCGAGGGCAAACGCACCACCCGTTTCGTCACCGAAAAACCTATTGGCCGCGCCGGCTTCAACCTGGGCAAGTTCGTCGCCGCCACATCGGCCGCGGGCCAGGTGCAGATCCATGCCTACGGCGCCAGGAACGTTGAGCAGTCCCTCGCCGGCGTCGAGGCGCGCATGGGCCGCAAGCCTGATCCCGGGCGCGAGGCCCAGCAGATCGCCGACCAGGCCGCCAGCACGGTGGAATTTCTTTCCGCCGAACTCGATCCGTTTCCTTACTCCAACCTGGAGATCACACAGCTTCCTGGCATGCTGAGCCAGTCATGGCCGGGATTGATCTATCTTTCCAGCACCGCCTTCCTCTCGCCCGACGAGCGCCGCGCCCTGGGCGTGCGCGATCCTTACCTGGAACTGCTGCTGAGCCGCCTCATGCTGTCGCATGAAACCGCGCACCAGTGGTGGGGCGACGCCGTGGACTGGGTCAGCTATCGCGATGAATGGATCGTTGAGGCCCTGGCCAATTACAGCGCGCTCGTCATGCTGGAAAAACAACATCCCGGCGATATGAAGACCGCCCTGAACTATTACCGCGGTGAATTGCTGCGCGAGAGCAAGAACGGCATCATCGCCGATGCCGGCCCGGTCACGCTGGGCCGCCGTCTGACCTCCTCAAAATTCCCTGATGCCTATGAGCGCGTGCTCTATGGCCGCGGCACCTGGCTGATCCACATGCTGCGCACCATGCTGCGCGAAGCCGGCGGAGGCACAAGTGACGCGGTCTTCTTCTCCGCGCTGAAAGGCCTGCTGGCCGGCGCGCCGAATCATAAGGTCTCCACGCTGGACCTGCAGCGCGCCTTTGAGCAGGTGATGCCGGCTTCATTGGGCTATGAAGGCAAGAAGAAATCGCTGGCCTGGTTTTTTGATAGCTGGGTCAACGGCGATTCCATCCCGCAATTCTCGCTGGAAGCCGTGCATATGGCCTCGGCCGCCGGCAAGCTGAAGGTGACCGGAACGATCGTGCAAGACCATGCCGCCCGCGACATGATTACCGCCATTCCCATGTACACGGTCGATGGCGCGGGTAAGTCGCGCTTCCTGGCTTTCGTCTTCGCCGACGACGCCAAAACCGAATTCACCTTGACCGCGCCAGCCGGCACTAAACAGATCTTGCTCGATCCGGAAGAGACGCTGTTGAGAAGGTAGCTCTGCCAAGAACCTAAGCGGTTCCGCCTCTAAAAATTTTGGCAATTCCGGCGATTTTGGCAATTTTGGCAATCT
>JBGPZS010000473.1:0-3604 GCA_041493865.1 Terriglobia bacterium | reverse complement strand
CCATGGCCGTGCGACCCATCGTTGCCGTGGGACCGGCCGCCGGCATTGTGTGAACCACCGTTGCCATGGGACCGGCCGCCGTCATTGTGCGACCCACCGTTGCCATGGGACCGGCCGCCGTCATTGTGCGACCAACCGCCATGACCGCCGCCGTCGTGGAAGGAGCGGCCTCCGCCTTCGTGGAAGCCACGACCGCCACCGTTGAAACCGCGGAAGCCATGGCCTCCATCATTGCCGCGGAAATCATTGCCGCGGAAATGGCCACGATCGTTGTCCCTGAAGCCGCGATCGTTTCTGAAGCGGTCAGGGCCGTGGAAGGTGCGGAATTCGCCGCCGCGGAACCGGTCGGGACCGCGGAAGGACTCGAATCCGCCCCGGCCGGCGAAGCCACGGTTGAAGTAAAAGGGCCTGTAGTATGCAGGACGCGTGTAATAGAAGCGATACCACGGTCCGGCGCCGATGAACACACCGTCAGCGAACCATTCGGGGCCGTAGTAACCATAGGGCGCGCAGCCAAACGGATAAGTGGGATAAAAGCCATAGGCGCACACCGGCGGAGCATTGTAGATGCCGTAACTCGGCCCGATCTGGACGCCGATTAAAACCTGCGCCTGCGCATAGGCCGCGGGCAACGCCAGTAGAGCCAACAGAGCCAGATATTTTAGATATCGCATTTTGGGTTCCCCTCCACAGCAGCCGGACGTCATGGCGGAAATTCCGCCAAAGCCGCCCGAATCAATGGGCGCATGACTTAATCCGGCTACATACACTTAGTGCAAACAGCAAACCCGGCCGGTAGTTGTGTTCCCCTAACAACTCTTTGCCGGACGTTAACGTATCTTTACAGGGGTGTGGGCGAGAAGCGGCCAGCAGAAGGAAGGCGACGTCGAAACCCATCCTCCGCAAAAAACGCGAAGGATGGGCACCCGGCCCCTCGCGCAGAATGACCCGTCGCGGATGTATACTCGCCAGCGCGATTGGGAATATTTCTGTTTTCAGCACAAGAGGAGCTGACTATGTCCAGCGAGCAATCTGCCACGAGCAGCGAAGACCTGAACCCTTTCCGGATTGCCATGCGGCAGTTTGACACCGCTGCGGAAAAGCTTAAGCTTGAGGCCGGGTTACGCGAGGTATTGCGCTCACCCCGCCGTGCGCTCACACTCTCGTTGCCCATCAAAATGGACGACGGCACGATCAAGGTTTTTCAGGGATTTCGGGTACAGCACAACAATGCGCGGGGTCCCTGCAAGGGCGGCATCCGCTATCATTCCAACGTCACCTTCGACGAAGTGCAGGCGTTGGCTTCCTGGATGACGTGGAAGTGCGCCACCGTCAATATTCCGTTCGGAGGCGGTAAAGGCGGGATCATTTGCGATCCCAAGAAACTCTCTACCAACGAACTGGAGCGCCTGACGCGGCGCTACGCCTTTGAGATATCAGATTTCATTGGCCCAGACCGCGATATTCCCGCGCCCGATGTCTACACGGACGCCCAGGTTATGGCCTGGATCTACGACACGTACAGCATGACCCACGGGCAGAGCGTACCTGGCGTGGTCACCGGCAAACCCATATTTCTTGGCGGCTCGCTCGGCCGGCATGAGGCTACGGCGCGAGGCTGCGTCTATGTCACCCGGTGCGGCTGCGAGGTCATGGGTATTGATTACAAGAAAGCGACTGCGTGTATCCAGGGCTTCGGCAACGCCGGCAGCATCGCGGCTGAGCTGCTGCACAGGATCGGGATGAAAGTTATCGCCGTCAGCGATTCCAGGGGCGGGATCCTAAACCCCGAAGGATTGGATATCCCGAAGGTAATCGAGCAGAAAGGGAAGACCGGCTCTGTGATCAATTTCCCGGGAGCAAAGCCAATCTCCAGCGATAGCATCCTGGAATTGGAATGCGATGTACTTATTCCCGCTGCCCTGGAGAACCAGATCACGCTGGCGAACGCGCATAAGATCAAGGCCAAGATCATCGCCGAGGCGGCCAACGGGCCTACCACGCCGGGCGCCGACGCAATCCTGGACGACAAAGGCATATTTGTGATCCCGGACATTCTGGCCAATGCCGGCGGCGTGACGGTCTCGTATTTTGAGTGGGTGCAGGACCTGCAAGAGCTGTTCTGGGATGTGGACGAAGTGAATCGCAAACTGGAAACAATCATGGGCAAGGCATTCGCTGACGTTCACAGCTACGCCACGAAGCATCAGGTGCCCATGCGAACCGGAGCCTACATCCTGGCCATTGACCGAGTAAGAAAAGCCACCGAATCAAGGGGGATCTGGCCGTAGACCGGCGCCGACTCCCTTGTCGCTCCGCCTGCGGCTGCGCGACGGATCTTCACTCCAGTGCGCGAAAACCGCGCCTGCTGGGACCCTGGGTCTTCGACAGGTAGGAAATAGTTCTTTTTGCGTGTTTAACGGCGGGCTGAAGCGATGCCCTGATAGGTGTCTTGTGCATCCAAGGGAACATTGGCGGATGAATATAGATAAAACCTGATGATGAGGTTTTAAGTGTGAGCAAAGAATATCGGGCTAGTCTTTCCCGCGGTTCTTACCCTGTTACCGCGCTCATCTCCAGATAGCCTTGCGACGGGAGTCCAAAAGCGTCTGCTATCCGGTTGAAGAAGGCGAACATGGCCGTGACGTAAACCGCTTCGGCAATCTGCGGCTCGGTCCAGCCCGCATCGCGCAGTTGTTGAACGTCCGCGGGCGTGGTGCGCGGAGCTGCTTCCGTCACTTTCCTGACATAGTCGAACAGCAGGCGTTCTTTGGCGGACAATCCGGCCTGGTCAAGATTGCCTTCCACGATCGCCGCCACCATTTTGTCTTCGGCTCCCTGACCACGCAGGAAGTAAGCGTGCGAGTCCACTCAATACGGACAACGATTCAGATACGACACATAGGTGGCAATCGCCTCTTTGGTCTTACGGTCAAGATGACCTTCAGAAAAATGCACGCCGTTGCTGAAGGCCATGACCTGGCGCAGGAAATCAGGACGATGACTGAAGCACTTCAGGATGCCCGGCACCTGCTGCCGGCCTGACTGCGCTCGCCATACGTCATAGATTTGTGCGAGTTCGCCGGCCGCATCTGCATCTTCAATAAGATTGATCTTGTATTCCATTTTTTCTTTCTTTCTGTTTTGCTCGCCGATTCTCTATCGATCACGGCAGTAGAGTCAAGAACAAACCTGATCCTTACTTTGTGTGCAACCCTTGTGCTTGATGCTCTTTGAGGCTCTGTTTTAAGAGGTCATAGAGTACATTCACAGAATGGAAGAGCGAAGTCATGCCACTGGTCTTGAATGTGATCGTTCGCCGTTCGACGTCCGCGCAAATGTTTTTCGCCAACTGTTCAAATCGACGCAAACGTTCCCCGGCCAGAAATCCAACCATAGTATCCGAGGCTTTCTCTCCCTGGCGCGCATAGATCAGTTCGCTAACATTCCAAGCAGCCAGACGGACGTTGTCCACCACATGGCGAAATTCCTGCAGCGTTACAGGGTCCGGGGCGGGTTCCAACTGGAACCGTTGTACCAGTCGTCTCAGCTCGGACGTCAAGCGTTTAGTATCAGATGACAGGGTCGAGGGCACAGTGCTCAT
>JBGPZS010000549.1:0-2746 GCA_041493865.1 Terriglobia bacterium | reverse complement strand
GGTGAAGTCGTCGAACGCTTTTTGATAATCGGCCGCGCTGAGCCCATGGCGCGCGGCCCACTCCGGCCCGCCTTTCTTTTCCCATACCGCCGCGTATTTGAGGGTGCCTCCAACTTCGTAACCAGTCACCCAGGTCAGGCGATATCCTTGCTTGGCAAAGTCGTCAAAAGCTTTCTGGTAATCTGCAGCGGAAAGACCATGGCGTGCAGCCCATGCCGGACCAGGTTCCTTGACCCAGAGCGCCGCGTACCGCTCACCCCCGCTCACGTAGCCGCTTACGGTCTTCAACCGGTAGCCCTGTTTGCTTAAATCATCAAAAGTCGATTGATACTGCGCGGGAGTCAAACCATGCCGCGCCTGCCACTGCGCCTCAAGCCTGCTGGTGAGCGCCAAAAACACTACGAGCGCTAATACTGAGAAATTCGTCCTGTAGATAGCCTTCATCAAATTGTCCTTTTCTGGGAATGTAATTGGCTGCCGTTCTGAGTAGTGCAGAAAAAGCTAGTAGCGTTTCCGCTCAAGGTCAACATAAATGTGCGTCGCAAGAGCTGCAGCAAGATATTTGCCAGATAATAGTGGCAAGGAGTCGCCATTCATGCGCAAGCACTTTGATTTCTGGTCGATTGCGGTAATCGCCCTTACTCTGATTCTTTTCGTCGTGGCTCTGTTCATCAAAGGCCTGAAGCATGATCTCCTGCTGGAGACCGGCGTTTTTATGATCTCAGTCAAGCTGATCCTGATGGGCCACAAGAACAGCGTGATTGCCCTTGAGGTAGACAACCGGCTGGAACAGATTCATGCTTTGCTGCGCAGCATGCAGGACCAGCCTCACGTTTGAGGGCTGCTAGGTTTTCCATTCTTCCGGCGGCGCCAGGTGACGGAAGGCCCGCCACAACAGACCGTCATAAACGATCTTCAATCCGCCGCCGATCAGCAACGGAGCGCCAAACGCGACTTGCTGCATGAATACGCCGGCCACGGCGGAAGCCGCTGCCCATGCCGTGTTCCTGGTGAGGTTGGTTACGCCGGCGGCAAAGGTGCGCTCTTCCGGCCGGACAACAGCAGCGACATAAGACTGCCGTGTGGGCACGTCCATCTCCACCAGCGACTCGCGCAGCAGAAACAACACCACAGCCCACCGAGCTGAAGGCATGAACGCAGCCGCGATCAGGAATACGCTCGAAGGCAGATGAGTGAAGACCATGGTCTTGATCAGCCCGATCCGCCGCGCCAGCCAGGCCGCGCCCAGATGAGAGAGCGCATTCAACACGTGAACAGTGAAGAAGAGCAGCGCAAGCTGGCTCTCCGCAATGCCAAAGCGCCGAAAAAACCAGTACGAGACCAGCGCATCAGTAAGGAAGCCGCCGCCGAAAGCGTCAATTGCAAACAGGCCGGATAGTCTTGCCAGGGTCGATTTAGTTTCCGGGGAAATCCGCGCACTGGGTTTTCCCGGCAAATTGATGCGCGGTACTTCAACTTCAGAAGAAAGCAGCAGGTAAAGCAACGCGCTCAACGCATTGATCGCTCCATACCCGAAAAAAAGGGCGTGATAAGCGGCAGTAAGCTCCACTCCCCAGAGTCGTTGGAACAGCAGCGGGATTCCGGCAGCCAGAGCGCCCACGGCGCCGCTTGCATCCAGCACCATGCTGTACCAGGCCAGCGCCCAAGTGCGCTTCTGGTCCGCAACCAGCCCTGGGATCATCGCTTGCTCCAGAGCGAATGAGGGGCTTCTGTCGGAGCCCATGCCGTTAATCATTCCTACAAAAGCGAGTGCGAGCACCGCTGGAAGTCCTAAATGAGATAGCAGCGCCACCGCGCCGAGCGCGGTCAGGAGCGAAAGAACAAAGAGCGTCCGTCTGCGTCCCATGCGGTCCGCATTGAAGGTGATGAAGACAGTGCCGGCCGCGGAGCCGGCCAGACCTGCAGCTATCACCAACCCGATGGCGGTTGCGGAAAACCCTTCGCGCGAGAGATAGACACCCAGAACGACGCCCAAAAAACCAATACCAAACGAGCGCAGCCATGCGGCCACATAGATGATCAGAAGATTGCGGGTCGATTCGCGCTCCATGACGTCAACATACAGCTTACACTTTCGCTTCCTGCCCACCACCAACGCCGATTGCGGGCCTTCATGCGGTAGCGCGATGTTGCGTTTCGCTCAAGTCCAGTTCCTGCAGTAGCTGGCGCAGTACCTCGTCATTGATCCGGCCGTTATTGCGCAGTTGCACTGCGGTCTCCCGCTCCACTCGCAATAGGTCGAGCGACAGCGCAATAAATTTTGTGTAAGCCTCCGGGTCGGAACCATCCTGTTCTCCGCCGTCATGAGGTAAGGATTTCAAGCGAAGACGATAGTGCTCCTTCAAGTCCGCATACAGCGCCGCAGAACCCGGTTCAACATCCCTGCTGGCTCGTTCCAGTTGCTCAAGCGCCGCCTCGGCCATAATGCGCCGCGCTTCGGTCTCCTCGCAGCTCGGCCCGGAAGCGCCTGCCAGGCCCAGCGCCCGTATCAAGGCGGGCAGAGTCAGCCCTTGCAAGACCAACGTCACCAGGATCACACTGAACGTCAAGAAGATGATCAGGCTTCTCTGCGGAAATGGACTGCCATCCGCCAGCCGCTCTGGTAATGACAGGGCGGCCGCCAGCGCGATCACGCCGCGCATGCCTGTCCAACCCGTGACAAAGATCTGCCGGACGGGCGGACGGGGCTCGTTCTGGTGCAGAACGCGCCTCCGTATCCAGTAAG